>DMMN01000091.1 GCA_003453835.1 Bacteroidota bacterium
TCCTGAGGCGGTCAACTTGAGTAAAGAACATAGGTCAGAGGTCGGAAATCAGAGATCAGTACTTCTCGGTTCGCCGACTTCTGGTCTACTCAACCTCGGCAGTGAGCGGAATCGGAGGACTGACTTCCGACTTCCGACGTTCTGACTTCCCCGTGTTCATCCGCGTCTATCCATGTGCCATCAGTGGTCAGACAGCTCTTGTTTCTTTCTTTCGCCAAGCAGGTACGCGTGTGTCATCGTTGGTCAAAAACGCCGCTTCCTTCGTTCAGAACGCTGAGTATTTACGTTTCGAATGTGTTTCTCACGGAATGACGATGGACCTCAGTGTGTTCTCATCATGGTTTCTCAGCAAGTCAAACGCCTCATTGATCTTCTCCAAGGGGAATCTTTGAGTGACCAATTCTTTGACTTTGATTTTGCCGATGCGGCATAATTCAATGAGGCGAGGATAGTCAACAGGGCGGCAACCAAGCGACCCACGCACTTCCATTTCGAAATACATGATCTTTGCTGCACTCAGTGTGATATTCTCGGCTGAATATCCCACAACGACCAAGCGTCCCCCCTTGCGCAGTGTCCCGAAAGCCGCCTCGATCGTTTGGGGCTTTCCGATCGCTTCAAATGCAATATCGGCGCCGCCGCCCGTGAGTTTCTTGATTTCCTTGGAGATGTTTTCCACCCTGGATGGATTGAGAGTGTATTGTGCTCCGAATATCTTGGCCTGCTCGAGTTTCTTGTCGGAGATATCGACGGCTAGGACGATTCCCCCAAGCGCTGATGCGACCTGGACAACATTGATGCCTACTCCACCACATCCAAACACAACCACAACGTCTCCGCCCCTCACTTCGCCGCGGTTCTTCACTGCATGGTAGGGAGTTGAGATGGCATCGGCGATGATGCATCCTTCTTCAAGGGGGATGCCGTCAGGAAGTTGAAATACGTCTTTTGCCGGTGCGACAACATATTCCGCATACGCGCCATCAACATTGTTCCCGAACATGATCATCGTCTGACAGATATTCTCTCTCCCCGTTCGGCAATACTCACACGATCCACAGGTGAGCACGGCAGGGAGCAGGACGCGGTCACCTTCCTTGAAGTTCTTCACTTCACTTCCGACTTGCGCCGCTATTCCGGATGGTTCATGTCCCAAGATAAGCGGAGGGTTCTTGAATGTAGGCACGCCATGGTCGATATAATGGAGATCCGTGTGACAGACACCGCAGGCCGCAACCTTGACCAGCAGTTCATGAGACGCGATGCTCGGTGTCTGCCAGGACTCGATCTTCAATGGCTGGTTCGGGCCGGCAAAGATAGCTGCTTTCATCGGTTCTTGCTCGTGGTTCGTAGGAGATGGTAGAGCACTCTTCCATTGTTATGCTTGTCGTCTTTCGAGGAATAGAGGAGCGTCACGATGCGCTCCTTCTTTTTAATTTTCTTGATCTCTCTCAATCGCTCTCGCTTCTCACTCAACTCCTGCGTGTATCTCTTCTGAAATTGTTCCCACTTCTCAGGATCGTGAGAGGACCATTTCCGGAGATCATCGCTGGGCGCGATATCCTTTGCCCACAGACTCACTCTTGCTCCCGCTTTTGTGAGACCCCGCGGCCACAAGCGATCAACGAGGATCCTGTAACCGTCTTCGGTTGATGCTTTCTCGTATATCCTCTTCAGCTTGATCATTTCGTGAATTGATCGCTCGACGCCATTTCCAACTTCTTCAGTCTGCGCTTCACCAGCAAACACGCGCCGATCGCACCGGCGTATTCGGAGTCCTGGCACACGTTAAGAGCTCGCCCGATCTTTTGCTCAAGCGCTTTCACCATTCCGACATTGCGCGTGATTCCGCCGGTGAGGGTGATGGCGCCATCGACGCCCACCTGTCGCAACTGGGCCACGATGCGATCCGATATCGAAAGATGCGCCCCCATCAGAATATCTTCCACGGGATAGCCGCTGGTAACAAGGTTGATCACTTCCGATTCCGCCAGGACGGCGCAAATGGAGCTGATCGGCTGCGGGTCCTTCGAACGCAGTGATAGCTCCCCAATTTCATCCAGACTCAATTCCAATCCCTTTGCCACGCGCTCCAGGAAACTGCCCACACCGGAAGCACACTTGTCGTTCATTTTGAACTTCATCACTCGTCCATCTTCGTTGATACGAATTGCCTTGGCGTGTTGAGCACCGATATCCAAAACATTCGTCGTGCCGGGAAAGAGATAGCTCGCGCCCGCTGCATGGGTCGTGATATCCGTGATCTGAATCTGCCGCATCAGTGCCTGGTATCTGCCATAGCCGGTCGACGCGACGTAGAACACGTCTGCCGGTGTAGCATCGAAGTTGCGGCAGGCTTCTTCCAGANNTCTGAGGCAAGAGCAAGATTGTGCCGGGTGAGAATTGTTGCGCGCGAAAGTATTTGTTCTGAAACTGTGTCAAAGATGGCGCACTTCGTCATCCGTGTCCCGATGTCGATCCCGGCGATATAGCGACCGTTCGGAGCGAGAGGGGCATTCATGTTTTCGACTCCTTCCCTCCTCGCATATGGACGTCGTGCCGAGCCGCTTCTCGGTTCGTACCCTCCGAGATCTGAGATCCATCNNTTGCCTCGAATGTCCGCGCGATCGAGGGCAAACAGCGCCGCACCAAACGCCCCCATGAATTGGGAATCTTCACTGACGTTGACCTTCGTGCCGAGCTTTTCCTGCAGCGCCGTTACCATGCCCTTGTTTCGAGAAACACCACCTGTGAACGTGATTTCTTCTTCAAGACCGACACGACGCAAGAGACTTACTGATCGTGCCGCGATCGATTGATGAACGCCGGCGAGAATATCTTCGGCTTTCTTCCCTTTCGAGAGATGACTCATGATCTCGGTTTCGACAAACACGGTGCAGACGTTTGTAATGCGAAGGGGATTCGTCGAGAGGAGTGCGACATCGCCAAGCTCATCGAGCGTGATCCCCATGACATCGGCGGCTGCAACAAGAAAGCGTCCCGTCCCGGCGGCGCACTTGTCGTTCATGCAGAAGTCGACAACTTCCCCCTTCTCATTGACACGAATCCCCTTTGTGTCCTGTCCGCCGATATCCAAAATCGTTCGAGTTTGGGGAAACAAACCGATTGCGCCCCGTGCGTGGCACGAAATCTCCGTGATCTGTGTGTCGCCGAATGTGACCTTGTAGCGACCGTACCCCGTCCCGACCACGTAGGCAACCTCCCACTCCTCAAGTCGGGCGAGCTGCCTTGCCATTTGAAACGCTTTCTCCGCGGCCTTGACGACATTCGCACCGGTGTTGACAAGTCCACGGGCAATGATCTCAGAATTCGAGTTGAGAACCACCGCCTTGGTTTGAGTCGAGCCGACATCTACGCCTGCAACGACCATATCGGGCTCCTATCTGATACTGCATGCCTGGTAAACTCGAAATCCGAATATCGAAGCACGAAACAAACCCGAAAATCAAATTCTTGAATGCTCAAAAGAGCTCGAACCACAGTTGTTTGACTCATTGGGATTTTAGCTATTCGTATTTGTTTCGGATGTCGTCATTCGAGATTCGGATTTCTCCAAGTCATCCTACTTGCACCAGCCTCTTATGTTCAAGTGATTCGAAGAAGGCATCAATTCGATTCCGCAATTGTGCTACCTGGAAGTATCGTGGATCAGCCAAATCGCTTTCAATCAAGAGCGTCGGGATGTCCCACTTTCGAATGAACTGATCTCGCATATCTGCCTGACCGACGGAGAAGGAGCGACACGACTTAACCGAATGAATCACTATTGCATCGGCATCATACTCCTCCGCATATTGGCGGAGCAGATCGGTTCGCATGGGAAGACTCAAATTCGTATAGCAGGTGAGGCAATACTCGGCAATGCTCTCGAGCGGTCTGGACGGATCGTGACGGAAGCCGTGATCCCAGTACCCACCGACTTTTGAATAACTTGAGGCGACGGCGCACACGCCCCATTTCTTCAGCAATTCCCAGAACGCACGGAAATGAGGCCAGGGCGGGGGCCCCTCAATGACGACACGAAATTTCTCTTCCGGAATCGGACCGATCCCATGATCGATGCGCTCCTGAATCTCCCTCATTGCCTCCCGATAGTATCGAGTGCATTCCGGAAGTCCGCGCAAGACGTAAATCGGCGCCATGAAGAAGACTGCTTCGAAGTATGAGTCAAAAGGCGAGGGTTTATGCTTGGCAGAATGGAGGATCTGCACCCAGAGGTCTTCGGCTTCGGCGGAATGCCTCGTAATTTCAACAAGCTTCTCGTGGTCATACCGCTTCCCGGTAATCTTCTCGCAGATCACTGCAAGCTCTTTTAGCTGGGCGACGACGTACTGACGATCAACTTCTTCGATCTTCCCTTCTCGAAGGTATGGGATATCGAGCATCACGAGGGGGACATTGTAATAGTGCGACAATGCCTCGAACCATTTGATAAACGTTGTGCATCCGCAGTAGGTGCAAAGCAGAAGATCGGGTTTCGGGAGTGTGTGACCGGACGGGCCGACGTTTCCGGCAAGCACCATCCCGATGTCGTTCTTTACATAGCCGCACACGTCCGAGGAGTACCCGACATCCTCGGCCTTGAGGATGAGATCTCCCGAAAGTTTCCTCACGCCGCACTGGAGTGCATTCACCTCGGGAAACACTAGTTCAAAATCGAAGACGCGGAGAAACTCCGCAATGTTCCCCGGAACGAAGAGGTAGGCGACTTTTCTCCCGTCTCCAAATGCTGATTGCAGCCGGTCATACCATGACGTCAGCAATTGCTTCTGAAGTTCGCGACCGATACCCTGGTATTTGTATCTCTCTTCACTCATAGTTCATCGCAAGCAGCTTGTTGAGAAACACATTTGTGAGCCACTAAGACTCCAAGACACAAAGTCATCTTGGGTGAGACAGCATCAGCGACACTCTTCTATTGTGTTTTCTTCGTGGCAGATGCTTTTGGCGCTTCCAACTGCCTGCTAGGAGAAGAACATGACTGATTCCACGAACGTCTCGACCTGCGTGCGGATGGATTCAAACGTTCCCATCTTCTCTTCATATTCGAATGTCAGGTAGTTGATACTTTGTTTCTCCGATTCGTCCTTTAGGAGAACATAATCAAGCAGGGCCGGCTCACAGAATTTCGGTGCACAGAAGATTACACCATCTACATTGTTCTCTCGAATCTTCTCAAGAAATTGCTCCTTGCGGGGCTTGTTCCCATAGTGACGGACTGATGAGTATCGGCTTCGATGAATGTAAGCTTCGGCGAGAGAAAGAAGCGGATCGTCCGTGACCGGCACCGGCTCCTCAAACCATCGTGTGTGCAGCAAGAGATCGTCATTAACGATGTAGCAACCGGCTTCTTCGATCACCTGCATCAACTCAAGCGGAGGCTGTTCACAAAACCCCCCTTCGAGCATGACTCGTACATAGTCGCGTGGTTTCGGATTACGGTTTTGAATCTCAGGGAGAACGTTTTGCAGGATTCGGTTGTGCTCCTCAACCGGTATGAGCGTCCCGAGTCGCATGAGAACGTAGGCTTCGTACGTAGAGAGAAGCCACGGCGTCACGGATTTTATCCGGTAGAGTGTCCGACTCAATTCGCGATTGCGATTGAATTGATGGATACTTCTGTTCAATGCGTCGCGAGAGATCTCCTGTCCGGCCAGCGACTGAAGGTTCCCGAGCAGCCGTTGCAGTTCCGCGCGATAGTAGACCGGAGCGGCAGCGGACATCATGTTTTGGGGAAAATGAATGTATTCGACGTGTTGGTTCGGAACATTCGGTTTCCACACGCCTGAAAGATTCCGGGCAACGTCGCAAATGGAAGGAAACCACAGCACATCGAGTTCGTTCAGCATCCCTCTCAGTCCCAGCTCAAGCGTGGAGCGCGCAATCGAGCAGACGAAGGACTGGATGCGGGAATCTGCATGATCGATCTCGACTTTTCCCCCTGCGCCGTACACCCCGACAGGCAACATGCCGGCCGCGTGGGGAAGCTCGAACGGCGTGTAGACTGGAAACATGCCGACAACTTTGCCCGCGAGGTGTTTCGACTTCCATTCCCTCACCGTGGGGAGGGATACATCATCGATGATGGAGCGATACTGTTCTATGTTTTCTTCGAACGTCATCATCTATTCTTCCATACCGGTTGTCTCTTTTCCAGAAACGCTTTCAGTCCTTCCTGCGCATCTTCCGTTTTCATCACTTCGCCGAGGTAGATTTCTTCCGCTCGTTTCATCGCTTCCAGACACGGACGATGCAAACCGGCGTCAACGGCACGCTTGCTCATTTCGAGAATCACCTTGCTCTGAGCGGTGAAGCCGGCCACAAAACGCTCAACATGTGTTTCAAACTCCTCGGCGGGAAAGACTCTGTTGATCAATCCGATCCGTTCGGCTTCCGTAGCGGAGATCGTTTCCCCGCCCAGCAACAACTCGAGTGAGCGGTTCCGGCCGATGAGACGCGGAAAGATCGCCGCTGCGACCGGCGGGAACACGCCGACTTTGATTTCCGGCTGACCGAATTTCGCGCGTTCCGACGCTACGACCATGTCACAATACGTTGCCAACTCACAACCTCCGCCAAGGGCCGCCCCGGCGACCACGGCGAGCGTGGGAATCTTGAGATCATGCAGGAGCTCAAACGTGCGGTGAAATTCGGAGATCATATCATCGACTTTTTCCGGTGTGTGATCGGCAATGTCGACGCCCGCCGAAAATGCCTTCCCTTCGGCTTTGATGATCAACACCTTGGCTTTCGGATGCCGCTGGAGTTCGGTCAGCGCCGAATTGATCTCCTTCAGCATCGCAATNNCGTTCAACGGTGGACGAGCCAGCGCGAGCGATACGGTTTCGCCCGCCTCCACAATCTTGATACATTGGTACGTATTCATGTCAGCCAAGATAGATTGTCCGCAAGTTCTTTATGAGTTGATGGTATTCTTCATGCTTGCCGGCACCGATGATTTCAATCTCCACGCGTTCAAATTCTCTCGCGATCTGTTCTTGCTTTTCTTCCGGCAAATGCGCCTCCGCCATCGGAAAAAGGATATTGTTTTCCTTGTCGATATGTGCCGTCAAGACTTCGATGAACTGCCTCGCCTGGTCCACAATTGTTGATACCGCATCGTGAGCGCCTAACTTGTACCGGGCGATACCTTCGCCCAATTGATTGACATGATTCCTGCCGTCATTGTGCTCCATCAACATCACGGCGATCGGCCCGGCCTCCTTCGCAAATCCGACTGTTCCCATTGCAGGGAAGAGCACGGATTCTTCTTTGTAGTGGTGACACTTATCGGCAAAACCTTTGAAGAAATCGAGCGCCTGTTCGAGATGTTCGGCACTCACCTGTTCGCCCGCACCTAACTTCTCGCACATCTTCCCAAGCACGTCCAGCATCACCGTGATTGCTTTGTGCTCCTCTTTAAGTTGATCAGTCGGTCTCATCCGGATTCCTTTACTTCATCTTCCTTGAATGGCAAGCATGAATTCTTCAGCCATGGTTTGACTCGCCCGATCATTTCTTCTTCTGTCAGCGTGCCTTGGTCAAACCACTCCGTTCCAACTTTTGTCAGTCCCATAATGACGTTTGCACTCAACCGGACGGCCTCCATGGCAAGGTCGACCATGTGGGTGCAGCCATCGGCATGTCCCAAACGGTCAGCAAGCTCCTTGTGAATGCCCCGTCCTATTTTCAAACCGGCCACCTTCTCGATGTTCTTGAGCGTGAATTGACAGATCCCGTAGGGAACCTTCGGCATCTGCGCTGTCGCCCCGACAATTGTCTCGCTGGGCACATCGATCACAAGTTCAACAGTGATGAGATGGTTGAGATCGAGCATTGACGCTTTCGTGACGATCTCATCATCGTTCTTTCGCGAGACAGAGATGTTGATATTGCGCTCATACATTTCTGTCATGGCTAGATGTACTGGCCTCCGTCGATTTTAATCACTTCGCCCGTGATGAATTGCGCCTTCTCGGACACGAGGTACACGATAAGACCGGCCACATCTTCCGGCTTGCCGAAGCGGCCCAGCACGATCTCTGATCTTGCCTGTTGCTTGACTTCGTCCGTCAGTTGTTCCGTCATATCTGTTTCGATCATCCCCGGCGCGATGACATTGACGTTCACGTTGTATCTCCCCAACTCCTTTGCGATTGTCTTCGTTAATCCGATGACGCCTGCCTTCGACGCCGCGTAGTTCGCCTGACCAAACTTGCCGCGCATTCCATTGATCGAAGCGATATTGATGATGTTCCCGTGTTTCTGTTGACGAAAAACGGGGCTGACCGCGCGAATGTAGTTGAAACACCCTTTCAGGTTCACGTCAATCACCGTATCCCACTCTTCTTCTTCCATCTTCCAGACAACACCGTCCCGCGTAATACCGGCGTTGTTGACCAGGATGTGCAACCCGCCAAGTTCAGCCATCACGTGTCGAACGACGTCTTCCGCTTCTTTGAATCCTGAGACATCCGATTCAATTGCAAGGCACCGCCGGCCGAGTCCCTTCACCGAGCCAACGACTTCATTCGCTTCGGCCTGGTGTTTGCGGAAGCCAAGATAGGTGAACGCCACATCCGCACCTTCACTTGCGAGTGCGAGGACTGTTGCTTTACCGATCCCGAGGGACCCACCCGTTACGAGGGCTATTCTCTTTTCGAGGAGGGTCATATTTGTTTCGGCAACACGTCCTCAAACAGTTTCTCGTCTACCTCACGACCTTCAGCCATCAACTGGCGATACATCACAAAATCGATGACATCTTTGCCCGTCAGCTTTCGGCTGTTGAATGCCGTAAAGCCGAGGAAGCCCTCCACCATCATATTTGCAGATAGCCAATGTCGGTTGGCAAGTTTTGTCTGGTCCCAGAAGAACTTTTTCTTCGCACGGATGCCGTCGATGGATTTCATCAAACACCCGGGAAAGAGATTTGTAAAACGCCAGAGAATCCTCTGCACTTCCTGATCGAGAAGAGTGAACTCGATTTGTGCTTTCTCCAATTCTTCGCGCGCCTTTTTGCCGGCCTCGCCCGATACAAATTCGCCGTAGACAATCTCTCCACCATCAACATGCCTGTCTGTGATGACAGCCGGATTTCGTTTGAATGCACCCCCCTCCCGAATCACCGGAACGACCTTGCTGATAAGGGCCAGACGTTTCATCTTATAGGCGCTCCACATTTCACAGGAGATGCAACTCCACATGGCGTCCTCGATACTCAGATAGACGGGGAGAAAATCCGTCGAGCCGCCGTCCGGCGCTGAACCATGTTTTGGACCTGCCTGGCCAAAGACTGCCGTGTCGGCTGCAACGGTGATGTCGCAGGCCATGCCTATTTCCTGCCCACCTGCCACACGCATCCCATTCACGCGGCAGATTGTCGGCTTCTTGCAGTTCAGGATGCCATCGACCATCGCGTTGAACAGATCCATGTACGCACCGTACTCTGCAGGCCGTCTCGCGTAGTACTCGGCATACTCTTTCGTATTCCCGCCGGTGCAAAACGCTCTGTCGCCGACGGCGGTAAAGACAACCGCCACGACACGACGATCCATCGACGCCTTGTGAAAGCCCGCGATCACCCCCTTAACCATGTGTGTCGTGTACGAGTTGAATTGTCGCGGATTGTTCAACACGATCCAGGCAGAATACAGGCCGTCGACTTCATTCCCCCGATCATCCAAAACAGGGCGAAGCTCATACGTGGTGCAGGGCGGCTCCGTGCCAAAGAACTCGTCCGCCCAGAGGTCGTGGTTCTTCAATTCATCGTCACGTGGAATCCAATCGAGGTTCATTGTCGTTCACTCTCAGGTATTTCGGTTTCGATAAACGATTCGATCTCTTCATCGGTCAAGAGACGATTCGAGTGTTTTGCGTAGTCGAAGATCTTTCTCACAACGCCATCCTGCATCGGGTACCCATGCTCCTTGAGCCAGAAGACAACATTGGATTCGCCGCTCAGCGGTCCGATTTCAATCTTTTGCTTTCTTCCAACCATATGTGCGGGCACACCCGAGTACACCATATCGGCCAGCCAATCGACGCCCGTTTTGGTTGCTTTGATCACAGCGGCCGCATGAACACCGGTCGCCGTGCGAAATGCGTCGGGGCCGATGACCGGATAGTTGAAGGGAATCGGCACATGACATGCCTCTGAAACAAGATTGCAGTATTCGTTGAGCTTGCACAGATCGTTGTCGATGATCCCCCACATTTTGAGATTGACCAGGAGCAGATCCATCGACGCGTTGCCGCAACGCTCGCCGATGCCTAATGCGCAGCCATGGACACGATCAACCCCCGCACGTATTGCGGCGATGGTGGCGGCAACCGCGAATCCACGATCGTTGTGACCATGCCAATCGATCTTGACGTCCTCGCCCGTGTTCTCGACGACGTCCTTCATAAAGCGAACAAGGTTCGTTGCGCCGGTCCGTGTTGCATGCCCGACCGTATCGGCAAGGACGATGCGCCTTGCCCCGCATTCGATTGCCGTTGTATAGATTTGCTCGATGTGATCGGGATGTGCACGCGTGGTATCTTCGGTGACAAACATGCTCGGCAGGCCGTGACCTACAACGTACTCTACGGCATCCTCCGTGAGCTTAAGAATATGGGCAACGTTCCACCCCTCGACGTATTGACGGATCGGACTTGTGCCGACGAAGGTCGCTACTTCGATGGGAATGCCTGCTTTCTGCGAGATGTCGATGACAGGGTCGATATCCGCTTTGACGGTTCGTGCCGCGCAGTTGGGAAAGATCTTCATGTTGCTGCGGGCAATCTCTTTGGCAAGCTCGAGCGTATCGTTATACGCCCTCGGTCCTGCACCCGGCAAACCGATGTTCGCCGATTGGATGCCCAGGTCTTCCATGAGATGGAGGATTTTGATTTTTTGGTCGATCGTCGGGTCTGTTACCGACGGTGACTGGAGGCCGTCGCGCAATGTTTCATCGTCGAACTCGATATGAACGACGCCTTTCATATCGACGATCCCGCCCTTGTTCCAGTCGTAGATGAGATCTTGGTGTTGGGGAATCATGGTGATGGACCTTTGTCTGAAAGTTTCACGTTTTAAGATTCTCCGAAGACACGAAGGGCTCAGAGAGTACTTCGGGCAATCTCGATGTTGTTATATCCGTGCGATTCTTTTCTTCGCAAATTCAACCATCCCGCCGGCATCTACGATCTCCTGGATGATTTCAGGAAATGGTGAAACTTGATATGTTTTGACTTTTGTGAGATTTCGAATCAAGCCCCTTGATAGATCGACTTCAAGCGTATCACCGGTTTCAGCCTCATCGACGGCGCCCTCGGATTCAAGAATCGGCAGCCCGATGTTGATTGCATTCCGATAAAAGATGCGGGCAAATGACGTTGCGATGATACAGGAAACCCCGGCGCCCTTGAGGGCGATCGGTGCGTTTTCCCGTGAACTTCCGCAACCAAAATTCCGTCCGGCAACGATGACATCACCCTTTTGAACTACCTTCACAAACTCCGGATCGAGATCCTCCATGGCATGTGGTGCAAGCGCTTCTTCCGTAAAGGCAGTACAGTACCGAGCAGGAATAATAACATCCGTGTCGATGTTGTCGCCGTATTTGTGGACTCTCCCCTGGATCATAGGCACCTCACGGTGGATTGCCAGCCTACTCTTCGATTTTCATAGTGGATATCTCCTCCGGAACACTGGAAACCTCCCATGGACCATCGCTTCGAGTCCGATCAGCGCATCGGGATGTTCGAACGCCTGCGCCAGATAGTGTTCAAGCTCGAATTCAGCCAGCACGTCATTGTCCACCCCTTTGAGAAATCCGTCAAAGCCGCGGGAGATGAGATCATTCGCAAGCCAGACAGCGTTCGGCGAATTATTGACGACGCGTCGGGCGATCCTCTCGGCAACTGTCTTCATCTGACCCGTGTAGTAGATCGGGAGGTGACCGCGAGCCTGTGCATACAACGTCGGCAACAGATCGGCCTGAGCAAACAACTCATGGGCGATCTGCAGCTCGCGCCGTTCATCGAGAGACACATCTGTGTGCAGTGTCGGCAATTGCAGCGCATCGAATCGGTCTCGCGGAATGAGGATTCCGTTATTGTCGAGAATCGCTTGAGCGAGACGATCGGCAGCATCGTCGCGGCGATGCTGTGGCACGATCACGTCTGCGCACCCGAGGTGATAGATCATTTGCGGTGAGGATGTCGGGATCCCGCCGGCAAGAATAAAATACCGAGCAGCGGCGAGACTGGACTCTGCATCTCCTGACTTTCGGTAGACGAGCTGCGGAAGGGTCAACGTACCTCGCAGGCCGGGGTAGATTCCAAGTCGGGTCTCAGGAAGCGAGAAGGAAGTGCGGTTGGTGATGATGACGGCGGAATTGGGATCGAGTGCAAATGCGCAGGCAACTTCCACCCCGCCGCCGAATGCCTGACCGTCGACAATCGCTACCTTGGCTTTCGACGTTCCGGTCATGTAGTGAAAGATGACGTCTTGCCATTCCCTCGTATCACGCACGATGGAACTGAAGTCCCTCGCCTTGATCCGTTCGATGAATGTCGGCACGTGAGCCCCTGCAATGAACGTCTTGATTGGCGCCGTATCGAAGATGATGACCTTACATTCCTTGTCTTCGTTCGCCTCGCCAAACTCCCGCTTGAGCTCCTCAAATACGGTGTTGTCCATCGCATTTGCGGCCCTGGGATTGGAGAGCGTAATGCGTCGAACCGCCCCGCTTCGTTCCTTCTCGGTGTAGACGGCGGAGAGATGGAAATTCCAGGGTGACGCTTTTTTGATCCGTTCTTTGAGGAGAGCACAGATCGGGAAATCTTGCTTGAACGTTCCGGCAATTTCTGCGCGGCTGTTCACGACCCCTCTGACTCTCTTCATTCCCATTTCATTCATGACGGTGAATGGACCGTTGCGCCAGAGGAAGGCGTTCTGCGTGAGGACTTCAAGATCTTCAATGGTGATGAGACCGGCGTCAACGCACTCCGTTGCCGTGAGGAAGCCGATGGCGAGAAATCGATCTGCGAGCTGTTGGACGAGTTCGGGATGTTCGAAGGGGTGCGACCGGTGCTCATTGCTTAGCCAGCGAACGGAGGATTTGTCGGGTGCATTATCGTGCCGGGCAATGAGATCAATGTAGTTCTGCCGGGGTGCGAAGAAATTTCCGTACACGGTGTAGAGTGCATCGTTTGGGTCGGACGAATCCGAGAACGAACGCATGGAAAACAATCCGACCGGGAGCCCGGTGACATCCATGAGTTCGAGGAATCCGATCGGGATACTATACGCCTGTTTTCCTGCCGCTTCGATCGTAGGTATGTCGAAACCCTCTTCCACCATTCGTGTTGCCTCAAGGAGCAGGGCAACGAACATGATATCGGCAACCCCTCCTTTTCGGCTGCCGCGGATGCGGGTAGGAATCTTTCCGCCGAGTTTAAGATAGGTTCGGGCAATCTCGATACTTTCGTCCGATGCCGGATCGGCACCTGCATACTCTGCCGCACGGTTCTTGTGAGGGAGATAGAAGTAGTGCATCCAGACAACTTTGTCCAGTCGCCTGGTAACACTGGCAAGAATGTTTACATCAAGGGAAGAAGAATTTGAGGCGAGGACGACATGCGGGGCAGCCAATTGATCGAGGCATCGAATAATCTCTTTCTTGATATCGATTCGCTCGGTTGCAGCTTCGATGACAAGCTTAAGATTCCTTCCCGAACAGGCTTCATCGTAACTCGTTGTGCCAATGATCCTGCTGCGGATTGCGCGGATCTCTTCGGGCGGGAAGATTCGTCCTTTGGCTGCATTCAGTTCCTGTTCAATGACAAGAAACCCGCGGGTGAGGATCTCGTCAGACACATCAAGCAAGCCTACGGAGAAACCGTTCTGGGCATAGTTCTGAGCAAGGCTCGAACCCATTGTGCCGGCGCCGACGATCAGAAGCTCTATATTGTCCCAAGAAGCGTTCATCTTAGGAATTCAAAGCTCAGATCTAGAAGTGGAGACCGATCAGTAACCTTCGACGATCAACGCACCCCCCTGGCCACCACCGATGCACGCAGCTGCCAGTCCTAATCCACCGAGCCTCAGAAGCGAAATGGTAAGCCGTGCACCGGTCGCCCCCAGGGGATGACCGAGCGCAATTGCCCCCCCGTTGATATTGACCTTTGACCGATCAAGATTCAACTCTCGTTCGACAGCGAGATACTGACCGGCGAAGGCTTCGTTGATCTCGATGTGTTTCATGTCTTTCCATGCGAGACCAGCCCGTTCCAACGCGATTGCAGAGGCAGGCACCGGACCGATTCCCATGTAATGAGGATCCACGCCAGCAGTGCCCCAAGACAACAGCTCCCCTATCGGTTCCGCTCCAAGTTCTTTTGCCTTTCCGTAGGTTGTCATCACGAGGGCCGCTGCGCCATCAACGATGCCTGATGAATTTCCGGCGGTGTGGATGCCATCCGGTTTCACGGACCGAAGACGGGATAATCCTTCCACCGTTGTGTCAGATCGTGGATTCTCATCCTCGCCGAAGATTCTCTCCGCTCTCCTCTCTGTGAGTGTGAGCGGAGTGATCTCGCGGGCAAGGCGGCCGTTTACCTTGGCATCGCTTGCTTTCAATTGAGATTCGTATGCACACTCATCGGCATCCTTGCGCGTGATGCCGTACAGCCGTGCAAGGTTCTCCGCCGTTTCCATCATGTCTGCGTTGATGAATGTATCGTTCAGACCATCTTTGAAAAGAAAGCGCGCCTCCGGACCGGACATGTATGGGAAGCCGAATGCAGCGCCGTAGACAACCATTGGAGATTGTGATGTACTTTCATATCCCCCTGCAAGGACAACTTCTGCTTCACCGGCGAGAAGTTCCTTCGCGCCGGTCACGATCGCCTCGCCTCCGGACCAACAGATGCGGTTTACCGTGAGAGCCGTCGAAAAGTGAGAGAGACCGGCTTTCAATCCCACGTGACGCGCACCGTAGTGGGCATCGATGCTTGTGTGCATCCCATTTCCAAAAATCGCCGCGTCGATAACGTTCACCCCGTCAGTAAGTCCCGCCTGTTCGATGGCTGCGCGCGCAGCCTTTGCTCCAAGATCAATCGGAGAAAACCGGCTCAAGCTTCCACCGACACGACCGAACGGTGTCCGCGTTCCGGAAAGAAAAACGATCCTCTTCGTCCGGTCGCGCAAGACTGCCGGCCCTGTTGGATGGATCTTTTCCGGCACGCGAAAGATTCCGCCCTTAGCCGAGTCCTTCATTCATCTGTTTCCAGATTCGATTGAGTTGTTCGAGCAGTTGATTCATTTGTGACTCGCTGAATCCTTCTCCGGCTTCCGCGTCGGTTTCTTCAGCGAGCGTCCCAACCTGCCTGCGCAAATCTTTTCCCTTCTTGGTGAGGTAAACGTTGACAACGCGCCGATCATCTCCATTTCGCCGCCGTTCCAGCAGCCCATCCCGTTCCATGCGATCGGCAATACCGGTAATGGTGGGGTTGTCAAGAAAAAGAAGTTCGCCGAGCTGTGTGAGAGGTATTCCGTCTTCCTCCCACAAGCGGACGAGCACAATGTACTGTGTTGCTGTGAGTCCGTGTTCAACCAGTTTGGCGTCGAGCGCCCGCTTCAGACTTCGGGCCGTCCGCGTTGTCAAGAACCCCAGGCTCTTGTCCAAGGTCCACATCCTTAGTTCTTCCTTACTGTTCTGGAATTGTTGGCATACATATCATTAGCATGCAATTATTTCGTATGCTAACCAAGTATGCAGAAAAAATGGGTTGATGTCAAGCCCCGGCCCACGATGTGTAATAGGGCAATGAGAATGTCAGGTCTTGCGGGCGATAGAAATGTCAGGTTATGGTATCTTTGGAGCCCTCACCATCGAAAGGAATCCAAAGATGCCGGAGACACTGACCATGAAGAGAAAAGAAGCCGAACGATTGAAAGTGATTAGTCGCATAGAGCATCATGAGTTGACGGTTGCCGAAGCAGCCGAGAGTCTACAGGTGAGCGAACGCCAACTGTATCGCATCCTGAAACAGTATCGCACAGTTGGTGAGCAAGGGGTCATCCATCGGTTACGAGGATGTCCTTCGAATGCAGGGTACGCATCCGAGATTCGCACAACAGTAATACGTTTGTACCGTGAACAATATTCTGACTACGGCCCAACGTTATTCGCCGAGAAGTTAGAACTCTATCACACTGTCACGGTCTCTCGACGCACGCTCACACGCTGGTTGTGTCAAGCAAGCCTGTGGGCGGGAACTCGTAAGAAACGCCCGCACCGCAAAAAGCGAGAACGCCGTTGCTCTATCGGTTCCTTGGTTCAGTTCGATGGCAGCGAGCATGATTGGTTCGAAGGACGAGGTCCCAAGTGTTGCTTACTGGTTGCTATCGATGATGCCACCGGACGCCTGATGCTGCGCTTTGCGGCAGCCGAAGATACCGGCAGCGTCCTTTGTTTCTGGCGCCACTATATTGATCGCTATGGTATTCCTGCAGAGATTTACACCGATTTTGGTTCGGTCTATCACGATAACAACAATCCCCAGCATTTAACACAATTTGGGAGGGCACTCCAAAGACTTGGTATCAAACCTCTCTTCGCTCACTCACCCCAAGCCAAGGGGCGTGTCGAGCGTTCCAACCGCACCCATCAAGATCGTCTCATCAAGGCTCTGCGAGAACACAACATCTCTTCCATCGAAGAAGCAAATCGATTCTTGGAGACTTTCTATACCGATCAACACAACCTACGCTTTGCCCTCCAAGAAACTCTCACTGACATCCATCGCTCAGCCGTAGGTCTCGACCTTAAGAACATTTTCTGTTTCGAGGAAACGCGTTGCGTCTACAACGACTGGACTATCACCTTCGAGGCGCAGTTCATTCAACTCCTTCGTTCAGACGCTCCTCTACCTCCTCCTCGTTCTAAAGTCATCGTCCGTCGATGGCTCGACTCCTCTCTTCACATCTTTTGGAAGGAACAGGAACTCTCGTACAAACTCCTGAACTCAAAACCAAAACCCAAAGCTCAGACTCTCCATCGACCTTCAGCTGATCATCCTTGGCGAAAGAGATTTCTCCACACGGGAAGAACACTTCAACAAGTTAACAAGAGAAAAATATCCCTTGCATCAACAACAAAAAATAAACTACCTTCTCAACCCTAAACTGCCAATGCCTCACCTGAACCCTATTGCGGTAACTCACTCCGGGCTACGCCCTCCGCTCGTTACCGCAACATTCACCCTGACATTTCTATTGGCCGTTATATACTGACATTTCTACTGCCCTTCTACAGCCCCGGCCCACGATGAGATTACCTCTCCCAAAGGAGTCAGTCTGAGCGGAGTGAGCCCGGACGTTTCTTGTCGGGGCGAACGAAGTCGAAGACTGCACAGAGTGC
>DMMN01000006.1 GCA_003453835.1 Bacteroidota bacterium
ATTGTCAAGAAATCCAGCGCACCTTTGTCAATGGATCCGCGAGATGAGGAGAGACCTCGCAACCATGAAACGCTGCTCACACAGACGCAGCGTTTCGTTTTCGCATCTCATACATCTCAAGAATTCTTGAATCCCCATTTCTCATAGTTGGCTTTGATTTCTTCCGGCGAGGGATGGGACTTGATGGGCACAGGCGTTGTGGTGAATTCGTCTCTTGGATGTGCCGCGAAAACTCGCGCGTTGATCCCGATGTCTTCTTTGAAGAGATCGGGGACGGCGACATCCTCAAAGATAGCTCCCCACGGACATTCCGGTTCGCACGCGGCGCAATTGATACATTCCTCCGGATCAATGAAGAGCTGTTTCCGAAAGTTGACATCATCCACATTCAATCCATAGATGCAATCGACGGGACAGACTTTGACACACGCCGTGTCCTGGCAGTCTGCACAGAGCCGGGTGATGACCCATGCCATAGGAATCCTCCTCTCTTCGACTCAAAATATCAAGTGACGATAATGTTGACCGGCAGAACCGCCCACACATCGACACAACGTCGCACCATCCCCCCTCAAATTATCACGCACCTTCCCTCTGCTCTGTTTTTCGCATCGGCTCGGGAGGAAGATTGAGGACATCTTCTGCAAAGTGATCGAGGATGAAACTGACGATGTCTTTGATCGATGCAACGGCGAGCGGTCTCCCCTGGTCATCAACCACCGGGACGTGCCGGTACCCTCCGACATGCATAGCATTGAGGATGAACGCAATACTGTCTTCAGGTTGGAACGCCTCCGGGCGGAGAGTCATAACGTCTCTCACTTTCAGCGTCGCCGGATCCAGCTTCCCCGCGATCTTCATCAAAACGTCCCGCTCGGTGAAGATGCCGACAAGCTTCTCGTTTTCGGTCACAGCTACGCATCCCAGTTTCTTCTCCTGCATCAACTCGATGGCGGCGGCCACCGAATGGTCGGGCGAGACCATTACGGGCTTCCGGACTTTCAAGCTTTTGATCGGGGTATGAAACGCAGTGGCGTCGAGGACTTTGGGGGGCTTGGCGCTCTCGTCGTACATCTGCGAGAGTTCTTCATCAAGAAACTCATCCGTCATAATTCTTTCCTTTCAACGTGGGGTGGGATCGATCAGTTGCGCGCACGTGGTGGTTTCAGAGAGCGTTGCACTTGAGTGCGTCCCTATGATAGAGAACGAGGCCGGAAATAGCAAGAGGAGCCGTTCACATTCGCTTCTTCAGCCGACGGCGCACGCTCGCACTGTTCAACTCACGCAAGGCGTCCGCAGCGATCCATTTTGCCGAGCTCGAGTCGAGCGACCGGATATCTTCGGCGAGACGGACGGCAAGAGGGTGAAGCGTCACATTCCGTTTACCGATCTGTCGTAGTGCCCAATTGACGGCCTTCTTTACGAAATTACGTCCGTCAACGGATCCTTTCTTGATAAGAGGAAAGAACTTGATGAACCGCGCGTCGCCCGCCACCTTGTCGTGCACCGCAAGTTCGGCCATCATCACGTACCCGGCACGTTTTACGAACTCCTCGTCCCTCTTCGCCCACGCCGCAGCTTTGCGATACGCGAACGGAGTCTTGTCGAACAGAATTCCACAGCACGCGTCACAGACCGCCCACGAGTCGAAGTCCTCCACCCATCGGTCCATTTGATCTTCCGTAACTCGATCCGGATCGCCGATGAGACTTGCAACGGCTCGCGCCTCAAGATATCCCGTGCGCCAGAGCGCGAGTGAGAGTTCTTGATCTCTC
Organism: Bacteroidota bacterium; assembly: GCA_003453835.1. Lineage (GTDB taxonomy): Bacteria > Bacteroidota > Ignavibacteria > UBA10030 > UBA10030 > UBA10030. The sequence goes on from DMMN01000006.1 coordinate 1,776, forward strand.
CCTATCCCTTTTGCCAACCTCCGGATCTCCGGAGCAGTTACGCCGAACGCTTTCGCGGAAGCTATTCCGTAGCGGGCCATGCCTTCAACGTTCTTCCGGTTGCCTAACGAGCGGAGTCTCTCGATGACTTCATCTGCGCGCATGTCGGCTGAGAGATTATTGTTTGGGTGAACGTGAAGTCGCCGTCCATTGGCTTTCCTTCCCCCCATCCAGCAGATTGGAATATCTGGCGAGGACAAAGAGCAAATCCGAAAGTCGGTTGAGATACATGACCGGCGCCGAGCCGATCTTTTCTTGATGTGCGAGGCGGACGACGAGACGCTCGCCTCTCCGGCAAATGGTGCGCGCTGCGTGAAGGTGAGCTGCTATCTGCGAGCCTCCCGGGAGAATGAACGCGGTAAGTGGCGGCAGATGCGATTCAAGCGAATCGATGATGCGTTCGAGCTCTTCCGCGTAGCGGGGCTCGATTCTGGTGATTTTCCCCGTTTCCTTCGAGAGCGGTGTGGCAAGATCGGCACCCAAGATGAAGAGATCGCTTTGGAGTCGACTAAGGATCGAGTCGATCTCTGCCGGAGGATTGAAGGCGCGGACAATTCCGAGAGAGGAATTGAGCTCGTCTACCGTTCCGTATGCCTCAATGCGAAGCGCGTCTTTTGGAACACGTTGGCCACCGAAGAGCGATGTCTCACCGGCGTCCCCGGTCTTTGTGTAGATTTTCATTTGCCTGACATGTCATTGATGTAGAGTTGATCGAGGCGGACAGACCTAGCCCCGAATCGGAAGAAACTCGTAAGCCTGGTCAGTCCCCTCTGCAATGTTTTCGCAAACTTCCCTCTCGACACAAGATGTGGGTCAATCTTCACATAGATATCATGCAGCGTTTCTAGATTTCAAAAGGCGGACTTGGAGGCGACAGGTTCCCTCTCCTCCGGGTCGACGTAGAACTTCTTCTCCTTGACAATCGGATGAGCGAAGTAGTATGCCGCCAGGGCGACGCCTCCGATGATAGAAACCGCACAGATGAACACGCCGAAGAAATACATGAAGTCTGCAATACCGTCGGCCGAATCCATCATATCCCACGTCCGAAAGAGATTCCACCAGTCGTGCNNCATATTCTCGCCCACCCAGAAGAGCGCGAACGGGGCGATGACATGCGATTTCTGGCGAACCGCGATGACGAACGAGAGAAGCGGAAACACAATTTGCCAGAACGATCCCCCGAGGCTCATCATCGTCTGGCCGAAGAAAAAGAACAGCATATGTCCGCCTTCGTGGATGAAGAGGAAGATCGAATTGCGGACAAGCCGCAGCATGAACGGCCAGGGTGTGTACGGACGGACTTCGGCAAACGTCCCTGCTGCCTGAAAGAGGATGATCGTGAGAATTCCAAAAAGGAGAACTTTGAACGCGAGCGGACCGTATCGCTCGATGGGATCGATTGGCGGAGCTAGGATTGGCTGAACTTTCTTCAAAAACATTTCGAACGAGCTGGCAAAGGAGGAGTTTCGTTTCCCAGAACGATGGAGTATTCCCCGTCGCATCCTCCCAACGAGTCAGGAGGATTCTCCCTCGCGCGATCCCAAACAGAGGTGAACCACACTCATTTCTTCCAGTAGCTCGGCAGCTCATTGTAAAAGTGAGCCGCCGTCCTCATTCCGCCGAAGAAGTTGTCAAGGTTGATGAACTCATTCGGCGCGTGCGCGTTTTCGTCCGGCAAACCGAAACCCAGAAGCACCGTGTCGAGTCCTAGCAGCTTTTTAAACTGGACCACGATCGGGATCGATCCTCCTTCACGTTGATAGAGCGGCTTCTTGCCGAATCCTTTTTGAAGAGCGGCGACGGCAGCCCGAACACCCGGACTCTCAATCGGCGTGATCGCCGGCTCGCCCCCATGAAGTGCCCGCACCCTGATGTCGATCGTCTTCGGTGCAATCTTCTTCAGGTGTCTCTCGAACAACTTCGCCACCTTCGCCGACGTCTGGTCGGGCACGATCCGCATGGAAATCTTCGCAAAAGCTTTTGCGGGAAGGACGGTCTTGGCACCCTCGCCGGTGTACCCGCCCCAGATTCCGTTGCACTCCAGGGTCGGTCGCGCCCAAAGTCGTTCGAGCGTGGTAAACCCCTTTTCACCGTACAGGTTTTTCAAGCCCCACTGCTTCGCGTACTTCCTGTCGTTCCAGGGCAACTTCTTGAATGCCGCCCGCTCAGTCTTGGAAAGCGGACGGACGTCATCATAAAAGCCGGGGATGGTGATCTTCCCATTCTTGTCATGCAACGACGCGATGATCTCCGAGAGAGCTTGAATCGGATTATGAAGCGATCCGCCAAACGACCCGGAATGCAAGTCGGTGTTCGGGCCGGTGACCTCCACCTCCATATAGGCGAGGCCGCGGAGACCGTAACAAAGAGAAGGAACGCCTTTCGCGAACATCGAGGAGTCGGAGATCAACACCATATCCGCCTTCAGGAGCTCCTTGTGTTCCTTCACGAAGCTGTCAAGGTTCGCGCTCCCGACTTCCTCTTCACCTTCGATGATGACCTTCAGATTGACCGGTAGGCTGCTGTTGTTTTTCATCCACGCTTCAATTGCCTTGAAATGAATGTAGACCTGTCCCTTGTCGTCGGCCGAGCCACGTGCGTAAAGGTTCTCTCCACGAATCGTCGCTTCAAAAGGGGGAGAGGTCCACAGGTTTACGGGATCGACAGGTTGAACGTCGTAGTGACCGTACAGCAGGATGGTCGGCTTTCCGGGTGCACCGAGCCAGTCGGCATAGACGACCGGATGGCCCGGCGTTTCCATGATCTGTACGGTCTGCAATCCGATGGTGCTCATTTGGTTCGCTACCCATTCCGCACAGCGACGGATGTCGGCGTTGTGCGTTGATTGCGAGCTAACGCTCGGGATCGCCAAGAAGTCTTTGAGCTCTGCGAGAAATCGATCTTTGTTCGCGTCGAGGTATGAGAGGACTTGTTGCATGGGTGGATTCCTTCCGATTGGATCAGGTTGCCGGCTGCTGGGCGCTGGTGGTGCGTCGTTACAGGCAGCGGGATTGTCTCTGAATGGGGCTGCAATATACCGATCACCGTTCCGAAAGGCAAGAATTTTTGCCTGAATGACCACAGCATTTCCCAGGAGTGAGACGGAAACCTCTGAAATTCGCTACCTTGTGAATGGCACAACTATTGTCTAAATTTTGAGAAAATTTTCTAGAACTCGTCATCGGAGTCCGCATTTTTATCGACATCCTCAATATCACGCTTCCGACCCTGTATCTGGCCCTTGTTTGGGTCTACGGCAAAGCGTTCTTCTCTGATCTCGAGTGGGCGAAGAGAATCAAGAGCAGTTTTTTGCTCGGCGTGATCCTGTTTCACCTTCTCTATTTGGCGGAGCGAACCATCGCCTTCGATCACCCGCCCGTCACGAATATCTTCGAGATTCTGACGGTGCTGGCGTTTTCCGTCGCCGTTGCTTACGCGTTCATCGAACGTCGGTCACGGGCAAAGGAGACGGGCTACTTCATTCTCAACATCTCGTTCCTCTTCCAACTTGGTTCGTCACTCTTCATCAAAGACCTGCTTGAAGTACCGGAGGTGCTTCGCAGCTCATTGTTCGGACTCCACGTCTCGTCGGCACTGCTCGGNNGATCTCGGCCGTCTACGGCTTCCTCTACCTTATGCTCTACCATGAGATCAAGGCCAACAAGTTCGGCGTCATCTACCAAAAGCTCCCGAACCTTGAGACGCTGGAGCGCATGAGCTTCATCGCCATCGCAATGGCATTCGTGCTGTTGACAGTGGCAATCGTGATGGGATTCATCTGGCTGCCGAAGGCGTTCACGGATTTTTCATACGGCGATCCGAAGCTCATCGGCACGCTTCTCATCTGGGGACTGTACGGAATCGGGATCATTGCCAAGAAGAGTGGAGGATGGAAAGGCCGAAAGGTCATGATCCTTTCCATCTGTGGTTTTGTCTTCTCCGTGTTTTCGATGACGATCATCAACATGTTTTTCAGCGGTTTTCATCGCTTTCAATAGTGGGGTTAGGCTGAAGTGAATCTCGTCTGTATTGGCATATCGCACCATACGGCTCCGCTCGAACTGCGGGAGCGCCTCTGGTTCTCAAACGATGAAATCCGGGCAACGCTGCCGGTGCTCAAATCGGCGGGCTTTGACGAGTGCGTTCTCTTCTCGACGTGCAACAGGACCGAGCTCTACGCCTTCTCCGACGAAGACAACGGGCGTTCAGAGTTTTTGAAGCGCTTTCTGCTTGACCGCAAGAGCGTTCAAGGGCACGTCTCCCCTTCCCATCTTTTTTCCCATTTCTCCGTCGCGGCAGCGGAGCATCTGTTCCGGGTGGCCGCTGGTATCGATTCGATGATTACGGGTGACGTACAGATCCTCGCACAGATCAAGAGCGGACTCAACCTCGCCACGGAATCCGGCACTGCCGGCTTCTTTATGAACAAATTGTTTCAGGGGGCCTTTCACGTGGGGAAGCGCTCGCGAAGCGAGACGCACGTCTCGGAAGGAGCAATCTCGGTCAGTTATGCAGCCGTGGAGCTTGCCCAGCGGATCTTCGACGACCTCTCCACTAAGAATGCACTCGTGATCGGTGCCGGCGATACCGCACAGCTTACAGCCAAACACCTGAAGAGCAAGGGAATCGGTCATCTCTACATCACCAACCGGACGCAAGATCGGGCGGAGAATCTGGCAAACATGCTCGGGGGGATCGTGATCCCCTTCGAGACCTACTGCGACAATCTCTCCACCATCGACATCATTCTCTCCTCCGTCAATTCCGATCGTTACATTCTCGGCAGGGCCGACATCGAGAAAATAAACAAGGGCCGAAACCGTAGCGCGTTGTTCGTGATCGACATCGGCGTCCCGCGCAACGTTGATCCGGCCGCGAAAGATCTCGAAAACGTCTTCCTGTACGATCTCGATAGCCTCAACGGCATGGTGAACGAAAACATTGGGAAGCGGGCGGGCGAGATTCCGAAGATCAACTCGATCATCGCCGAGGAATTGACGGCTCTCGACAGATGGCACTCATCGCTTCAGGCAAATCCAACGATCATCGCCCTCACCGAGCATTTGGAACGCATTCGGAAAGACGAGATCGAAAAGAATGTCCATCGATTCGAAGAGAAAGACCGCGATCTGCTCGAGCTCGTTACGAAGCGAATCGTGAACAAGATCCTTCATACCCCTATCGTGAATCTCAAGAACGGTCACGACGAATCGCCTTCCGAGCGAACGCACCGGATCAATACGGTCCGGAAGATCTTCGGACTTGATTTTGGACAGTCCGATAAAAAGGAACGTTCAAATGCCGGCTGAGACGATGGTTCTAGGTACGCGGGGAAGCGAGCTGGCCCTCTGGCAAAGCAAGTTCATCCAATCGAAACTCTCCACGTTGTTCCCCTCCATAACGATCAAGCTTCGAATCATCAAGACCCTTGGGGACAAGATCCTCGATTCGCCCCTCTCGAAGATCGGGGACAAAGGCCTCTTCACGAAAGAAATCGAGAAGGCCCTCCTCGACGGCACGATCGACATTGCCGTCCACAGCCTGAAAGACATCCCGACGCAGGTTCCGGATGGATTGATGATCGGGGCGATCACGGAGCGAGAAGACGTGCGCGATGTCTTTATCGCACATCCGGATAAACCGCACATCAAAATATCGAGCCTCCCATCGGGAGCGAAGGTCGCAACCGGCAGCTTGCGGCGCAAATGCCAACTCATGCATCATCGTCCCGATCTCGAGATCATCGACATCAGGGGCAATTTGAACACGCGAATGAAAAGACTGGAGGAGTCGGATTGGGATGGAATGATCCTGGCGAAGGCGGGAGTTATGAGACTTGGGTGGGAAGAAAGAATCGCGGAGGTGATCCCGTTTGAGGTCATGCTTCCTGCAGTGGGTCAGGGTGCGCTCGGTATTGAAATCCGCTCGCGTGACGACGGCGTCCGGAAGAAAGTGGGGACACTTCACGACGACTCGACGGCGGTAGGAGTCATGGGGGAACGCGCACTTCTTCGGACTCTTGAAGGTGGATGTCAAATTCCTATCGGCGCGTACGGCAGGAAGACAAACGGCAAGTTCAGACTCGACGCACTCATCGGAAGCCTGGACGGCAAGCGCATCGTCAAAGGACACATTACCGGCAGCCCGTCGGACTCGGTAACCCTTGGCGTGCAGCTCGCCGAGCAATTGATCGAACGTGGCGGAAAGGAAATTCTCGACTCCATCCGTACCGCTGGTCAGGAACCTCTGTCTCCGGAGGCTTGACGAGGATGAGCACGCTACTGAACAAGACGATCCTGCTTACGCGAACCAAAGAGTCCAACCTTGCGGTTGCGCAACTCTTCCGACAGAGAGGCGCGCGCGTCCTCTCGTTCCCGACAATTGAGGTCGCCGATCCCGACTCGTGGGAGTCATGTGATAGAGCGATCGGCGATCTACAATCATACGACGGTGTCTTGTTCACGAGTAAGAACTCAGTGGAGAGGCTTCTGAGGAGGATCGAGTCAATCAAACCGGAGGCGAAGCGCGTTCTCGCAGACCGGCAGATCTATGCCGTCGGAGAGAAAACGGAGAGAACCCTTGAGAATGCGGGGCTTCCCGTTGCGATGACTCCGGACGTCTCCTCAGCAGAGGATCTCGCTTCTCTCTTTGAAGCCGAAGAAGTTGCCGGAAGGCGCTTTCTGTTTCCTCGGAGCGACATCGGCAGGGACATCCTTCCAAACGCGCTGCGATCCTTGGGGGGAATCGTTGACGACATCGTCGTCTACAAAACGGTACCTCCCCGGCAGGGAGACNNAATGGAAGATATTCGGAGCTTATTCCTCGAAGGAGGGATCGATATTGTGACCTTCTTCAGCCCATCAAGCGCGAGGAATTTCGTTCAGATGATGGGGGTGAAATGTATCGAAGGCGCGCTCGTCGCCGTGATCGGCCCTCAGACTGCTGAAGCTATAAGAGAGATCGGGATCGAGGCCCGGATCATTGCCGGACATGCAACCGCCGAATCTCTGGTTGACACGATCGAAGAGTTCTTGGATGCTCGCGCCCCGATTCCAACTGAAGACAAGAAATAGGACATCGTACATGACCAACGATTTGTTTCTCCGTGCTAGCCGCCGCGAGGATGTTGAACGAACCCCCGTGTGGATGATGCGACAGGCCGGCAGATATCTGCCCGAGTACCGTGCCATTCGAGAGCAGACCGACTTCCTGACCCTGTGCAAAACGCCGGAGCTGGCGGCGGAAGTTTCCATCCAGCCTGTCGAGATCATTGGCGTCGATGCCTGCATCATCTTTTCCGATATCCTGGTCGTTCCGGAAGCGATGGGGATGGAATTGATTGTAGAGGAGGGAAGAGGTGGACCTCGTTTCCCTACCGCGGTCCGCTCCCGGTCGGAAATCGATCACCTTCGCCTCCCGGATCCAAACAGCGAGTTGCGGTTCGTGATGGATGCGCTCAGTCTCACAAGGAAGGAGCTCAAGGGCCGGGTTCCGCTCATCGGATTCTCCGGCTCGCCCTGGACGCTCGCCACGTATATGGTCGAAGGCAAAGGCTCAAAGACCTTTCGACACATCAAAGAACTTATCTACGCACATCCGAAGGACGCCCACGCGTTGCTCGACAAACTCGCTCAGGCAGTCGGAGCGTACCTCGGCGCACAGATTGAAGCCGGTGCGCAGGCGATACAAATCTTCGATACGTGGGGTGGCATCCTCCCTCCTGACGAATTCAAGGAATTCTCCCTTGGGTACATTCAGCAGGTGATCGATCTCGTTCCTCGCCAGGGAGCGCCCGTCATCCTGTTCTGCAAGGATTGCGGCCATTCGCTTGAGGCGATCGCGAAATCCGGCGCCGACGTTGTGGGACTCGACTGGACGATAGACATCGGTCGGGCAAGAGAGATGATTGGGAGTTCTGTCGCGCTGCAGGGGAATCTCGATCCCACGATGCTCTACACCCCACCGGAACGAATCCGTCAGGCAGTCAAAACGATCCTTGGGAAGTTCGGCAAGGGGCCCGGACATGTTTTCAATCTCGGTCACGGTATTTTGCCAGATGTTCCGGTAGAGCACGCGAAAGCTTTTGTACAGGCTGTCAAGGAAGAAAGCCCGATCTTCCACCGTTAGAGCTTAAAATCTGGCGGAGGAGGAAGGTGGCCTTCGGGTCACTGTCGCGGCACTTGTTACTCAATCGTGATCTCGTTACCTTAGGTCGTGAAAGATCTTCTGAGAATCATCCTCCTCTTTGGCCTGGTTTTGTGCTGCACAGCGGCCGCGCGGCCGGACCACCCTCAGACCCGCAACAAATCCGCGGTGATCGGCAGCGAGCCGCGGAACGTCGCAACAACGAACAAGCCGCCGCTTCACGATCATCCCCCGCAACTCACCCAAGGAAAGCACGATCAACTCTCACCAAGAATAGAAAGTCCAGCGAAGGCCGTCCTCACGACCGACCTCCCGCNNTCCCGCCGCTCCAGTACACGCTGATCTATCTCCCGGCCGATCCGCTCGTCAGCCGCTTCACGCAGGGAGTTTATCTCCGTTACCGACCTCGCGATCCCACATCAATGTAGTTCTCTCATAGCAGCAACAGCGAATCGCGGCACCCACTCAGTGCGCGAATTCCTTCTCGGTGATGTCGCTCCGGTGTAACTCGCATCATGAATTCTATTTTGCCTGAGGAGAACTACAATGACCACGCAAGATCCTTCGAAGCAAACTGGTGACCCAGAGGGTTTTCCGGTGCAACTGAAAATACTCCTTCTCGTGATCGCTGTCGGAGTTTTGGCGATTATCCTCAGAGCTTCCGACGTTCTCTGAGAGGGAGTGGCGATATGACGACATCTGCGTTGATTACGATGGTGGTTGCCTGGACGGTGATCACTTTTCTCATGGTCCGTTTTCTGATCAAAGTCATCAAAACCCCGCAGGAAAAGGAAGATGTCGAGCGGGATGATTGACTTCTCCTGAGTGCTCAGCTTTCGAAAGCAAGGCCAGGCATGAGTCCAAAGAATGATTGCTCATCCCAGGAATGCGTGTGCTTCATAAGCCAACTCGAAGCATTCGTGTTTCTGTGACTGCTCAGCTTGACTGCTTGCCCACGAAACACGCCAATTACACGAATGGTAGAGCCGGTCAGAGAACTCTTACATGATGAGGGAACAAATGATTTCGCGTCTTCTGTGCCTGCCCCGACAATCTTCCTTTCGGGGTCTTTCGAGGGCTGAATAGTGTCTTTTCTTGTGACGGCTCGGCAAAAAAAAGAATCAAATGACTTCCAACCACCGATGGCACACGGATAATCACCGATAGGGGATAGGACGTTTCAAATCCAAGCTGTCTGGAATGTGTGTCTAAGTGAAAGGGATTGCCGCATGATTCAATATCCGTGTCAATCCCTGCTCGCCTCGCTGCCGCTTCGGCGGAGCGGGCCGGCCCGCAGGCGTGTGCCATCGGCGTCTAGACAACTTTTTTTCTTTCTTTCGCTCAGCAGTTACAGCAGAACGTCTCTTGTTAGCGTGGCACTAGCTTTAGTTCTATTCCGTTCTTAAATTCCTCCGTGGCGATCTCCCTTCGTTCGCCCACAACTGCTCCAATCCTCCAACACACAGGGTGATCCTATGAACGGAACAAACTCGGCGTTCTTGCGACGTTTCTCTATGTCGGTCTGGCTCATTGTTCTTACCACGCTCGCAGTCCTTGCGCAATCCGGCGGGAAGCGGCCGATGACATTCATGGATGTTCTCGAGATGCGCTCGGTGGGGAGCCCGGCTGTCAGTCCCGACGGCAAATGGTTGCTCTATACCCACTCGGTCCCCGATTGGAAGGCTGCGAAGAGCTTCACCGACGTATACCTTGTTTCCATCGAGCGGGGACTCGAATCGACAAGGCAGATGACCTTCACAAAAGACAAAAATGAAACTTCGCCTCGATGGGTTCCCGATAGCAAGGGATTCGTTTTTTCTTCGAATCGCGATGCCTCGGGAACGACGCCCGTGAATCAACTTTACTACATGCGCCCTGATGGCGGCGAGGCATTGAAAATCACCGACGCAAAAGATGGGGTTGGTCAATTCGCGTTCAGTAAGGATGGAAAGTTGCTCGCCTTTTCTGCGGGCAAAGAAGACGAGCGACAGATCTGGACGATTTCGGTGGTCGATATCGAAAAAGGAAAGGCGACTCAACTTACGAAGCACAAAGCTCCGGTCACAAGCTGGCAGTTTGCTCCCGATAGCAAGCGGATCTATTTCCTCTCCCCCGACAGCATCGACAAGGCAAACAAACAACGAAAAGAAAAGAAGTTTGACGTGAAGGTGCGGAACGAAGAGTCCCCCACCGTTCACCTTTGGAGCTGCGATCTCGAAAACAAAAAGGAGACACGTCTCACCTCCTCCCAGGATTACAGCGTTACAGATCTTCGAATCTCCGACGACTCAAAGTGGATCGGATTCCGCGGCCTCTCCGGCAACCGCTATCTGCGAACCATCACGGAAGCGAATACGTACAGCGATCTCTATCTTCTGGATGTGGCCACAGGCTCCATCGAGCGCCTGACCGACAACAAGGAGATTGGGGAGAGCAGCTTGAGATTCTCGCCCGATGGGTCGTTGATTGCGTTTTGGGCAAGCGACGATTTCACGTACTTTAGAAACGGCCGCGTCTACATCCGTGCAACGACCGACAAGGGGGGCAAATGGCGAAAGCTCGGATCGGATTTCGACGCGGATGTTTCGGTTGGCTTCTGGTCGGATGACGGTAAGACGATTTACTTCAACGAAGGGTGGAAGGCGACGAACCAGCTTTTTGCCCTCACGGTTGAATCCGGGAAAGTCAAGCAACTCACGTCCGTGCAAGGCGTCGTCTCCGCTTTCCAGGATGAGGACACAAAGACCATCCTGATCAATTCCTCCGATCCTTCAACGCCATCAAACATCTACACGGTTGCATCGCTCGAACACGTGGGGACACAGGCAAACTGGAAACGCCTCACGAATTCCAATCCGCAAATCGATGGCATCACGCTGGGTCAGACGGAGGAAATCGAGTGGAAGTCAACCGATGGCAAGATGGTTGGCGGCGTCCTCGTGTATCCTGTCGGCTACGAAAAGGGAAAGCGCTATCCGATGGTTGTCCAGATTCACGGCGGTCCCGCGGCAGCGTCGCTTCTGAACTTCAGCGGGAGTCATGGCAACTACTCGAATATCTTTGCCGGAGCCGGCTACTTCTGCTTCCTCCCCAATTATCGCGGCTCGACAAACTACGGCGAGCAGCACAAGATGTCGATCTCCCGTGACTATTTCCGGCAGGGATACAGAGACATCATGGCCGGCGTGGACTATTTGATCGACAAGGCTTTGGTCGACAAGGACAAGATGGGGGCGATGGGTTGGAGCGCCGGCGGCCACTGGTCGAATTGGATTTTGACACACACTGACCGCTTCAAAGCAATCTCGTCGGGTGCGGGCGCCGTGAACTGGATATCGATGTATGCGCAAAGCGACGTGCAGCGTAATCGGGAGTTTTACTACGGGGGAAAGCCGTACGACAATTTCGAGCAATACTGGGATGTCTCCCCGCTGAAGTACATCAAGAACGCCAAGACGCCGACACTGATCCACGTCGTCGAGGGGGACCCGCGCGTTCCCCGTCCTCAGAGCGAGGAACTTCATATGGCGTTGGTGATGCTCGGCGTTCCTACAGAGTTTTACGTCTATCCCGGTACGACGCACGGCATCGCCGATCCGAGAAACCAACTCGTGAAGATGGTCTCGGAATTCCATTGGATGGAAAAGTGGATAAAAGGAAAGAAAGGTTGGTTCGAGTGGAACGAACTGCTCTCCACCTTGAAGGATGAGGCCGATGGAAAGAAAGAAGAGAAGAGGGACGTATCGGAGAAGGAATGAGGCGGACTCCTAACGTGCGTTGCGATAATAGCCGAGGGAACCGATGACCGAGCGGCCGAATCGACTCCGCGTTCAAACCTTCTTCCAGGACCTCCAAGACTCGATCTGCGCCAGACTTGAGGAACTCGACACCAAAGCGGTATTCGTTCAAGACGAATGGCGTCACGCGGAAGGTGGCGGCGGACGTACTCGGGTGATGGAAACAGGCAAGGTGTTTGAGAAAGCCGGAGTCAACACCTCGGCAATATCCGGTTCTTTGAGCGAATCACTTGCCCATCGCCTATCGGTAAAGCAGCAGAGGTTCTTCGCCACAGGTCTCTCGATCGTGGTCCACCCGTACAGCCCGATGGTGCCGGCGGTGCATGCAAACTTCCGCTACTTCGAGCTCGAGGATGCCGGTTGGTGGTTCGGCGGAGGAGCGGACCTGACTCCATCATATTTGTTCGAAGAAGACGCCGAACATTTTCACACCGTCTGGAAGCTCGTGTGCGACCGCCACGATTCAGGTTCTTACGAGCGATTCAAGGAATGGTGCGACGAATATTTTTTCATCAAGCATCGTGGAGAGAGGCGCGGGATCGGTGGAATATTCTTCGACAATCTAACGGGAGAGTTTGAGAGCATCTTTCGGTTTGTGCAAGCGTGCGGGACGTCGTTCCTCAACGCGTACGCCCCGATTGTTGACCGGCGTCGGCATCAGCCGTGGGGGGAACGCGAGAAGAACTGGCAACTCCTTCGCCGCAGTCGCTATGTCGAGTTCAATCTGATCTATGATCAAGGAACGATCTTCGGCCTCGAGACACAAGGGAGGATTGAGTCGATTCTGATGTACCTTCCCCCCCTCGTCCGATGGAGCTACAATGTTACGCCGGAACCAGACTCGCACGAGGGACGGCTCCTCGAAGTTCTCAAACAACCGCGGGAGTGGATCAGAAGCTGACAGCTCAACGATTGTCACCGCACGACAAGCCGGGAAGTATCTCCCGCGAGGTACTCTTCGTTACCGGAAACAACGATTTGTGTTGATCGCTCTACCATCTGGCTCGACATGCACCCTCTTCCTTTCCTCGAAGATTTTCTGATCATTCTCGCGGCCGCCGTGGTGATCATTTTTGCCAGCCGGCCGCTCAGATTGCCGAGCGTCGTGGGCTTTCTGCTGACGGGCATTTTGATCGGCCCCTCAGGGCTCCACTTCATTCCGGAAAAAGATCAAATCGAGGTTTTCGCCGAGCTTGGTGTTGTCATGCTGTTGTTCTTCGTGGGCCTCGAATTCTCTCTCAGCCACCTCCGTGCCATCCGGCGGCAGTTTCTCGGAGGAGGAACGCTTCAGATTCTTTTCACGGTTCTTGCCGTCGGCGGAGTTGCAGCAGGCCTTGGCTTCAGCCCGAACAGCGCACTCTTTCTGGGTGGTCTCGTCGCACTCAGCAGCACGGCGATCGTTCTCAAGATCCTGGCAGACCGGTCGGAACTGGATACGCCCCACGGCAAGCTTGCAGTCGGCATCCTGCTCTTTCAGGATTTCTGCATTGTTCCAATGATCGCGTTGACGCCGTTGCTCGGAGGTGGGCAATCCTACTCGGCATCCGATGTGTTCCTCCGGCTCAGCCTCAGCATCGCGACGGTCGCAGGCGTTTTCTACGTCGCACGATTTCTCATGCCAAACGTCTTGCATCAGATTGCCCGGACGCGCGTCCGCGAGGCATTCCTGATGGGCTCGCTCCTCGTGTGCCTGTTGATGGCTGCGGTGACGGCGTCCCTCGGATTTTCGTACGCGCTCGGCGCCTTCATCGCGGGCNNATCTCGGAATCCGAGTACAGCCACGAGGTCGTTGCGGAGATCGTTTCCTTTCGCGATTTGTTCGCCAGTCTGTTTTTCATCTCCGTTGGGATGTTGCTCGATTTGGACTTCGTCGCCCGGCAACCTTTGTCGGTGTTCGGCGTCGGGGCAGGGATCTTCTTCTTGAAGGGGCTGGTCGTGTTTGGCGTGGCACTTGTGCTCAATGTTTCGTTTCGTACAGCAGTCATCGCCTCGGTCAGCCTTGCCCAGATTGGCGAGTTTTCGTTCGTGCTCGCTACTGTCGGGAAAGCGAGCGGTCTTGTGGACGAGAATCTGTATCAGCATTTCCTGAGTGCGTCTGTGTTCACTATGCTGGTTTCCCCGTTGCTGATTGCCTTTGCGCCGACGTTTGTGGAGAGGACGCAGCGACTGAAGTTCTTTCAACTGTTCGGGACCGACAAAGAGGGGGCGGGGGCGAAGCCCCTCACGGATCACGTGATGATCGTCGGATTCGGAGTGAACGGGCAGAATGTTGCCCGCGTCCTTCGCGAGACAGGGATCCCCTACATCATCATTGAAGCTGATGGAGAGACCGCAGTCCGGCTTCGGAAGGAGGGCTTCCCGATTGTGTTTGGCGACGCCACGCGAAAAGACATCCTCCACCTCTGCGAGGTAGGACGCGCCCGCCTGATTGTCTTCGCCATCTCCGATCCGCAGGGGACGCGCACCGCCGTCCGGTTGTCGCGCTCCATGAATCCGAACATCCACATCATCGTCCGGACAAAACTCGTTTCGGAAGTGGAGGAGCTCGAGAAGCTGGGGGCAAACGAGGTTATTCCGGAGGAGTTTGAGACGTCGATTGAGATCTTCACCCGCGTCCTCGACCACTACCATATTCCGCGAAATGTCGTCAACGCGCAAATCAAAGTAATCAGGGATGAGAATTACGGGATGTTGCGCGGTCGGATGTTGACGGAGCGCGGACTCGATCGCGTTGCACAACTCCTCGCCGCCGGGACGGCAGATACCTTCCTGGTGACCGATGATTCCCTCGCAACGGGGAAGACTCTAGAAGAGCTTGATCTGGCACGTCATACGGGCACAACCCTCATTGCCGTTGTCCGTGGGGACAAGCCGACGATCACACCACCGGGAGATTTCAGAATCGAGTCGAGCGACTCCCTCGTCCTTGTCGGCACACACGCAAACATGGATAGAGCGTTCGCGTATCTCTCACAACTTCCGGCCAGGGAATCCGAAACATCTCCCGCAACAACCAAAGAGAGGATCGAACATGGGGGCTAGAAGAACGGCTGTTGTCTTGTTCCAGCTTGGGGGACCCGATTCGCTCGAGGCGGTCGGGCCGTTCCTCTTCAATCTCTTTATGGATCCCGACATTATCAATTTCCCTCTGGCGAGGTTGGCCCGGAAGCCGCTTGCAAGGTACATCTCGAAAAGACGATCAAAATACGTCGCCCAGCACTATTCGGAAATCGGCGGCAAATCCCCCATCCTCGATTTAACGATGGCTCAGGCAAAGGCCTTGGAAAAGGAATTGAAGGCCGGGATGGACGCCCAGGTCTTCGTTGCCATGCGCTATTGGCATCCATTAACGGACACCGTGGCGGAGGAGGTGAAGAAGGGCGGGTTCGATGAAATCATCCTCCTCCCCCTGTATCCCCAATGCTCGATCACGACGAGCGGATCCAGCCTCAATGAGTGGCATCGACAATGTTCGCGCGTGGGTCTTACGGGCGTCCCACAGCGACTCGTGCACCATTACTACGACAATCCGAAATACATCGAGGCGATCGTCGATCGGGTGAACGCGAGTCTCCTTCGTCTGGAGGACACAGCATCGACTCATATTCTCTTCAGCGCGCACGGCCTTCCGCTTTCCGTCATAAAGCGCGGCGATCCCTATCAACGGCACATCGAGGAGACAGTTCGGCTTGTCCGGGAACGAGGCGGTTGGAAGAACCCGGCTACCCTTTGCTATCAAAGCAAAGTCGGGCCTGCAAAATGGCTTGAGCCGTCGCTGCATGAAACGATCCATGAGCTGGGCACTTCGGGGGTGAAGGGCGTCCTCGTCGTCCCCATTGCGTTTGTGACGGAACATATTGAGACGTTGCACGAGATCAACATCGAAGAACGGGAAGAAGCCGAGAAGTCGGGCATCACCAACTTTTCGCTGATGCCCGCTCTGAACGACCACCCAAGATTTATTGAGGCCCTTGCCGACGAAGTCATCAAGCGGACGACAGACGGCGAGCGTCCCGACGACCGGCTTTGCGTGTGTCGTGCCGTCATGAAGAAATGGGGGGCGAACTGAGATCAGCCGAGCTCGTTTGAAGCAAGAAGCGAGCGGACGCGCTCGATCAACCTCTGTTGGAGGGGAAGTACCGGCCACCGCTGGCAACCATTCTCTTCTTTTGTCGCCGAGATCAAGGGTGAGAAACAACGAAGACCGCCCAACACATTCACCGATACATACAGAAGAGGTCACGGAAAGCAGTTTCAGATGCAACAAGATCCATTGCGGGAAAATCGTACCGACGTTGTTATCATCGGAGCCGGAATCTCCGGGCTTTGCACGGCGCACTGGCTGAACAAGCGCGGCATCAAGACACTTGTCCTTGAGCAGGACGCTGAGGTCGGCGGAACGATGAGATCGGTCCGCGAGAACGGCTATCTCATCGAGACCGGTCCAAACAGCGCGTTGGAGACGACCCCGCTCATCAAGGAGCTTGTTTCGGATTGCGGACTGGAGAAGGAATTCGTGTACGCGCATCCGGTCGGGAAGAATCGGTACATCCTTCGAGACGGGGCGTTGCACGCGCTCCCTCTCTCGCCTCCGGCCTTTGTCGCTTCCAGTCTCTTCTCGATATCGGGCAAGTTGCGGATCCTCAAGGAGCCGTTTGTCGGTCGGGCAAAGGACGAAGAGAGCATCGCTCAGTTTGTGTCGCGACGCGTCGGGCGGGAGTTCCTCGACTACGCAATAGACCCGTTCGTTGCCGGCATCTTCGCCGGTCGACCGGAAGCACTGAGCGTTCGATCGGCATTCCCGAAACTGTATGCCCTCGAGGAAAAATATGGGGGACTCGTCAAAGGGATGATCAAAGGGCGGCGAGAGCGGAGGGCGCGAAACGAGAAGGCGAAAGATCGGGCGGAATCGTTTTCGTTTAGGAGCGGCATGCAGACTCTCCCCCTTGCCCTTGCGAGGAGTCTCGGCGACCGGGTCGTCGTTTCTGCCAAGGTCCACTCGTTTCAGAAGGACGAATCCTCAACCCGTTATCTGGTCGCGTATTCTGCCGGAGGCAATGAGCGTCGCATTGAGACTTCCTCGGTAGTCCTTGCCATTCCAGCCTACGCGGCCGCCGGCTACATCCGATCATTCTCTCCGAACGTCGCGGGCGTCTTAGACTCCATCTCCTACTCCCCTGTCGTGTCGATCTTCCTCGGATTCCGGAGAGAAGATGTGCGCCGATCACTCGACGGATTCGGCTTTCTCATCCCGACGAAAGAGCACCGGAACATTCTCGGCTGCTTGTGGTCTTCGAGCCTTTTTCCGGACAGGGCACCTGAGGGGGATGTGGCATTCACGGCATTTGTCGGAGGGGCACGCCAGCCTACCCTGACGGATCTGAGCGAAAACGAGTTGCGCGATCTCGTCCTGAGCGAGCTAAAAAACATTATGCAAATTGGGGGAAAACATGTATATTTCAAACCAACTCGATGGTCCAGAGCGATTCCGCAATACGAAATCGGCTACGAGCACATCCTGGCGTCGCTGAACCGGTTTGAGACAGAACACCCGGGTATTCTGTTGTGCAGCAACTATCGAGGAGGAATTTCGGTCGGAGATTGTGTGAGGAGCGGCAGGGAAGCTGCGGAGCGCATCGAGTTGCTGCTGAGACGGTTGACGACAAGTTGATTGGGGTAACTCCGATCATCGGCACACCACCATTAACGGAGATGATATGAGAACATCGTTCACTCGTTCCGCCTGGATGGGACTCTTTGCTGCATACATTCTCTTCTCATCCGTTGCCTCTTCTCAAGGACAGCCTGTCGCGCCATCGGCGGATGACAATCTCGCTCCCCTCGAGTTTACGGCAATCCTCAAGGAAGCCTGGACCTTTCTCAAAGAATCCACCGACACGCTGCATAGAACGATGGGATCGAAGGATGAATTCGAGACGACGGCGGAGTTCGAGAAACGAACGCTCGACGCACGGCAGCAATTCCTTAGTAAGGTCAATCGGTACATCAAGGAAAAGAAGTTCGACAGTCGCGTGTTTGGCGTCCTTCTCAAAGCGACACTGGAGAAGTATAATGCAGATAACCAGGTGTATGCGGTAACGAGCCCAACGATCATCGAAGCCCCGTACAACATTCCAAGCGTCGTCACCGAGATTCCGGCGAATGCGTACATTGGATTGGCAGACTCGATCAAGAAAGCGTATCGTACTTCGTCCCTCTATCTCACTTTCGATCCGCATTTTCGATGGCAGGTGAACCGTGATGCTGCCAAGGCAGCCAAGGATGATGCGGCGAACTTCGCCTTCAAGGTTCGATTCAAAGTCGATATGGCACAGACAAGCGCAGGGAAGACCGCCAGGTTTCTGATCATCCCCCAACGTGTTTTCCTGATCAACCAACGAACAAACACGGTGCATTGGGAGCAGGCGATTCGTTAAGACAGC
This sequence comes from Bacteroidota bacterium, assembly GCA_003453835.1. Lineage (GTDB taxonomy): Bacteria > Bacteroidota > Ignavibacteria > UBA10030 > UBA10030 > UBA10030. The sequence continues at coordinate 20,203 of DMMN01000006.1, forward strand.
CAGGTCACTTCTTTCATCGAGAGCCGCCGGGCGACGCTCGTGTGTCGCCCCCTTCTTTTTGAAAGCATCGCTTCCCATCATTCTTCGGGACCAAAGCTCATGGTTACACGGTCAGTCCTGATCATCGAAGACGAAGAGTCGATCTCGCTCAGCTTCCAGCATGTTTTGAAGCAATCGGTCGACTACAATTATACCGTCACCGCAGTGGGGTCGGCCGAGGAGGCTCTGCAGGCAATCGAGCGTTCAGGGATGTTCGACATTGTGTTGCTTGATATTTTTCTCCCCGGGGAGAACGGAATCGACTTTCTCAAGAAGCTCCGCTCGATGGATACCGAGACGGTGGTCATCTGCATCTCCGGCACGCAGGACTACAGAATCGTTCACGATGTCTTCAAGTTGGGGGCGGACGATTTCATTTCGAAGGTGGAACTTTCCAATCACTACGTGCTCGAAAAAGCGATCTTTGCAGGACTCGAGAAGAGAGAATATCAGAGGCGCTTGCTTCAGCTCGAGATCCAAGCGCAGCGGATGGAAGCCATTACCACAATCATCCGCACCATCCATCACGAACTCAACAATCCCCTGGCAATCCTCAGACTGGCATCGTCGAAACTTGGCACGCCCGGCTCACTGTCGGACGAGGAACTGAGAAACTACTGCACCCAGGTACAGGAGAATATCGACCGTATGGCGGATGTGTTGAAACGTCTGCCGATGTTTCACGAAGAACTGTTCAATACCGAGCTTCGCGGCCTGAAAGTCTACGCCCTCCCCAGAGAGCACACCGCCTCAGAGAAACAACCCCCACAGTAACGGTAAATCTGGATCCGCGCACTTGAACCCGGATGGGAATCCACATCCCATCCAACACCCATTCGTCAGAGGTTGGTTCGAAGATCGTGGGCAATATCTTCTTCTGAGATGTCGATCAACTCCCGCATCTCTTCCGGCTTTACGGTCAGCACCGGAACCTTCGAGAGCCGAACAACCTTCTCCGCCACACTTCCCAGGAGAATGTGTCTCAGGCCGCTCCGTCCATGCGTAGACATCACGATGAGATCGACCCCCATTTCCTGCGCGGCTCTGACGATCTCGACGGCAGGTGAGCCATGCCGCACAACGATCTGCAGGGATTTGGATACCAAATCGTGATCGATCAAGATATGCTGAATCATCTTGACGATCGTCTCTCGCCGCGACTTCTCGTCGGGAACGATGGATGTTCGAGAGTGGGGATCATCCACATTGACGACAACGACATCTGCGTTGAACAGCTCGGCGATTTCTTGAGCATACTGGATTCCTACGAGGGAGTAGGCGGACATATCAACAGGGACGAGGATCGTTCGAAGGGCTTTCATACCGTTTCTCAATGTTGGTTTGAGGCGACGAATCTGCTTGCATGGCCGGCGCAACTCCTGTGCCACGTGGTCGTTCTCCTTCCCCGAGTGCTTTCGGCAACTCTCGGGCGCCGACCGGTGCGCGAATTCCCACTCACAACAACGGCTGGGGGGATTTCCGACAAAAGGGAAACAAAAAGGCTGCCGTGCACCACTCACGGCAGCCAAGGGGCTCGCTCATTGAAGGAGGGGAAATGCTAGAGCGAGCATGGTTTCTGAAAACAATACCCTACAAGTTTCTGACCCACAATGAACGATGAACTCTTCTTCTTACATCTCCTTGAGCTTCTTTTCCACCGAAGCTAACATCTTCTGAAGACCCAGAAGTAGTGGCTCGTGGAGTTCTTCGGGAATACCCTCAAGGATTTCTTCGTGCACCTGCACGAAACGTTCCTCCAAGTTTCGCGCCAGCGCAACTCCTTTAGGAGTCAGCGAGACATCGATACTTCTTCTATCTTGTGAATCGATGGAGCGTCCAAGATATCCCTTTTCTTCCAGGGCTTCGAGTATTCTTGAAAGCCTGCTGCCACTCAAGCCCACGCGCTCCACCAGCACTTTCACTGTCAATTGCGGCTCGTCCCGGAACATCCGCAGCGTTCGAAACTCGGCGGCCGTAATCCCAAACTGTCCTGCAAGCCGCTCTTCCTTTTCCTGGCAGTTCGCCAGGAGTTGAAACGTTAATTCTGCTATTTGCGACGAGAATTCGCGAATTCTATTAACCGGTGTTTCCATTGCTTTCCGCAACTGTTGCTATCAGCAAATAAGGTGCCACAGAAGGATACACGCCTTTTGGTGGAACTGAGGCCTCCAGTCCAACGTATTTCCCATCGGCGGTAAAAACTGGAGCACCACTCATTGGGCCGAGAACTGTTGCAGCCGCAAACAACTGATATTCAAGCGGTTAGAGGTGCTCTTGCATAAGCTGGAAGGATTGGGACTGGTTTCCCGATTGTGAAGACGCAGACAAGAGAAACGACCTGTCAAAAGCCCTTCACGTCGAATTGCCGCTGCAACTCATCCACCTTCTGCATAAGTCTCGATGACTCGTCCCCGTAACGATCGTTCACCTGTGCGACCAGGTTCTCCTCATCAACGAGGCGCTTTGCAGTTGCCAACAAAGTCAGCGCCCCAAGTGCGGCCTGCTTCGCTCCGAAAGTTTTCCTCAGCGGCAATCGCTTGATACGCCGGTCCATTTCATCCGCTCCGATCGAATCATCAAGGACAACGGTCGATCCCTGGCCTAGATTGTCAAACCACCCACGCCCCCGGACCTCCTTATACCCGTCTTCCGACGTTATGATGACAAAGTCCGGATGCTCGATACCGGTGAATCCTATCTCGCCGGGGCTGAGCCACAATTCCGACAAGGAGAATCCTGAGCCCTGAGTTACAGGGTTATCGTTTTTCTGTGTCACTGTAAGTCCGGATGTTGCGGCGGCCTGACACAAGAGGCTTNNCTCGCCGGCGCTCCCCGCAACGAGAATGCTCACCGGCTCTCGCAGCGGTGTCACTCGTGGGATCTTTATTCGCCGTACCGGAGCCACGGGCCTAGCGCTCTCTTCCTGCTCGAACGAATCCTTGTGCCGTTCGGCATACGTTGATCGGCTTGTTTTATTCTGGAAGCTCCCCAGCCTCCATCGATTGCGTTCTGCGATCTCCTCGAGCTTCTTCCCCGTCAGCTCATTACTCGGGACGGCGAATTCCGTGCAGAGCTCAAGAATCTCGATCGCGCAGAAGCCGTTAAACGAGATGGCTTCTCTCAGGAGTTCCGGCAGCTTCGCGTCGGTGGCAAATGTACGGGCGACGAACGGAGCGTTGGAGTGTTTCAAGACCTCACACATATCAAGCGGCGGGACGATGTTTCCACCGGGAGTCGTCGCGGTGACAAAACATTCCGGCGTGAGGCTCGAGCCCTGCCCCCCCGTCATCCCATACACGAAGTTATTGCCGATCAGCACCGTCAGATTCACGTTGAGCATCGCGGCGTGGACGAGATGCTGCAATCCGATCATTGCGCCGCCATCACCGATCAGCACGATGGTCTTCAGCCCTGAATCAGCCAGTATGGAATCTGCCAACGCGATACCCGTGGCAAACGCTGTGGATCGACCATGGGTTGTATGAACTGTGTGTATTTCTCGAAAGAGGCCGTCTGCGAGTCCGATACATCCGATGTCCGTCACAAGGCAGATCTTCTGCGGGGAAACCTGGAGGGCAACGAGCGCTTCGTTCAGCCTTCGCAGCACCATCGTGTGTCCGCACCCCTTGCAGAACGGAAAGCGCGGATTCTCGACGAGATACGAGTCGACCATCGAAGGAGAGCGATTTGGATCCTGTGCGTCAGCCATACCTCACCCGGTGATTGCGGAGAGAATCTCCTGAGGTGTGATCATCCCCCCGATCTTGTTCACTCCCCTCACTTTTCGACCGTTGCAGTGTCGCTCGATGACCGACCGGTAAAGGCCGCGGAAGTTCTCCTCAGCGACAATCACTTCTTCCACACCCTCCATCGCCTCCGAGATCTTCCTTGCGGGGACGGGGAAGAGGGACTGAATCGTCAGGGAGGAGACCTTTCTGCCGGAGCTCCTCGCCTTGAGAACCGCATCGCGGGCGGCGCGGCTCGTAACACCGTAGCTGACGACGAGCCTCTTGGCGCCGGATTGCAGATCCGCCTTGACGACCGAGAAGTCGTCTGACCGCCAGTGGATTTTCTCTTCAAGATGGAGGAGCACGTCGATCGTCTCCGGGGAATTCTTCTGGAGTCTTCCCTGCTTGTCGTGCGCAGATCCCGTCGCGGTCACTTTGCGATCTCCCCCGACGGGCGCGAACGCAGGGATCTCGTGCAAGGAGTCGAAATAGTAGGTGCCCCGGCGCTGCTCTTTCTTGAACTCGCCAATGTCTCGGAAGGCGAAATTCGTCGGGCGGTTTTGCGAGGTCGACTTCGAGAGCCTGGAGTAGTCGATACTCTCGATCGTCATCCCCGTCTCCTTGTCACTAAGAAGAATCACCGGTGTTCGGAAGATTTCGGCCCACGTAAACGCAAGGATCGAAAGCTCGAAGCATTCGTTGGCAGTTGTCGGACAAAGAATCGGGATCGTATAGCCGCCTGACGTGCAGAACTCGGCGAGGAGAACATCTCCCTGTCCCCCTTGCGTCGCACCACCCGTGCTTGGCCCCAACCGCTGGACAAGAGCAACGACAAGCGGTGTTTCCGTTATCAGAGCATATTGGACCGATTCGATCATGAGGGCCCAGCCGGGTCCCGAGGTGGCCGTCATCGCTTTGAAGCCGCGCATAGATGCACCGATGCAATAAGCGATCGCGGAGATCTCGTCAGGGGCGCTGAGCGCAACACCTCCGCTCGACGGTAACTGATCGACCATGGTCTTGAAAACTCCCGTAGCCGGCGTAATGGGGTAGCCGGCGAAAAACTTACAGCCGGCCTGGATAGCCCCTTCAGCCATCATTTGGTTCCCGGAGCGCAGCCGGATATCATGATGTTGGGGATTGTTCATCGATGGATATTATGCAAAGGCGAGGATAGTGATCCTCGCCTTCAAATGGAAAACCTCACGTGTGAAGAACTCTGAGATAGTCAACATCCTGCCGGGTCGTAGCTCGACATCACGCCATCGAGGATTTGGCTCTTTGCCCGCAACTCATTGAGCTTTTGCACAATTCGCAGAATCGTCTCTCCCCGTGCCTCCGTCATCTCCCGAAGAAACGAGTTGACCTCGGGATAATCACATTGCGACAGGATGTGCTCGTAGAACTTCACCAGCTCCGATTCCCGGCGCATCGCTTCATTCAACATTGCGCAGGCATTCCTGCATGTGTGTGCGCACTCAAGCTCTTCCAGATTCATACGATTCTCCTCCCGAATAACTCTCTCAAAAGTGCCTCCTTAATTGTCTCACGATCCCCTCAAGCGTCCACTGTCGAGTTTGTCCGTGGCGGGCGCTCCGCAATGACGGAATCAGAGCGTCACCGCGTTTCAGAGATCTGCCGACACACACGCGCCTGACGATTCCGGGCGTATACTCCACAGACGTTTCTTGCGTTGCGTTTTGCCTCTCACCTACGCTACGACGGTGTGTTTGCTGTAGCCGAACTCGATTCCCAGCAGAAGCCCTTGCTTGTTCAGGGGGATGAGATGGTGATGGCGCTCGGGCAAGACGCTCGTCAGCGCCTCGATAACGGTCTCGGGCTTGACTATGGGCCGTCGCTCCAGGAACGCTCCCAGAAGTATCATATTAGCGATCTGTTTTTTGTTCAATCTCACCGCTTCCTGCAATGCCGGCACGGCAAGCACCTCGATATCGTCCCTCTTCGGCGGCTGCAGAATCGCCGACTTTTCATAGACCAAGATTCCACCGGGCTTTACTTTGGAGTCACACTTCTCCATCGACGGTTGATTGAGAACAATGGCTGAGTCGAACCTGGAAACGATAGGGGAGCTGATCTTCGACTCCGAGACAATGACAATACAGTTTGCCGTTCCGCCTCTCATCTCCGGCCCATACGATGGCATCCAACTCGCTTCCTTCTTTTCGATCATTGCCGCGTAAGCAATGATTTGTCCCATCGAGAGGACCCCCTGACCACCGAAGCCGGCGATAATTATTTCGTGGGATTTCATAGTCACATCCTCTTGGATAATACCAGATCAGCACAACTCGCTCTCAGCGAAGAGCACACATCCCCTCCGCCAAGGGCACATCCGCCTCTGGAGGACAATCGTCGCCAGCCTCCGCCGGACTCTGATAGGCGTCTGTTCGAGATGGTATCATCGACGAGCCTCGACAATGTCAGGAGTCTCGTGGAATCTACCGAGGATCAGACTTGTCCGCCGGCTTTTCGGCTAAGGGGTTTGTCCCCTGCTCAAAGGCATCACACTCCTCGTTTTGCATAACCTCAGTGACATAAGACGAACGAGAAGACCGGCCCGATCAGACCTGGCTTAAAATGGGGTGAGGAACCTTTAGATCCCCGAGCGGATAGGCCGGGAACATATTTTTCTCCATCCACTCATTTGACTCCACCGGCGTCATCTTCCAACCCGAGGGGCAGTTGGAGACGACTTCGACGAAGCACGTTCCTTTCTTGTGCTGCTGATACTCGAATGCCGTCCGGAACGCCTTCTTCGTTTTTCGCACCGTCGCCGGCGTGTGTACTGCTTGCCGGGTGACATAGTACGACCCGGGCAATTGAGCAATCAGATCGGTGATCTTCAGCGGAAAACCCATTACCGGTTGCTCACGCCCATATGGTGTTGTGGAGGTGACCATGCCCAGCAAAGTTGTCGGGGCCATCTGGCCGCCCGTCATTCCATAGATCGCATTGTTGATGAAAACCACGAGGATGTTCTCACCACGGTTCACCGTATGGATGGTCTCGCCCGTGCCGATAGCGGCGAGATCACCATCGCCCTGATACGAAAAGACAAAGCGATCGGGCATGACTCGTTTGATGCCGGTTGCCACGGCGCAAGCTCGTCCGTGGGCAGCCTCCTGCATGTCGATATTCATGTAGTGGTACGCAAACACAGAACAGCCGACGGGAGCGACCCCGATGGTCTTCTCCTGAATCCCCATCTCCTCTACAACTTCCATCAGCAGCCGATGCGCCACCCCATGCCCGCAACCCGGGCAGTAGTGGAACGGCGTCTCCGTGAGAGTGGACGGTTTCCGGTAAACGACTTCCATGCCATTCGTCGCCACAGGGATTTCCATGAATCACTCCTCTATTCTTGGGGAATGCGGTACGATTCGGCAACTGATTCAATCGCCTCAAGCACTTCTTCAGGCGAGGGGATCACCCCTCCCATTCTCCCCTTGAAGTGCACCGGTCTTCGACCGTTCACTGCAAGCCGCACATCTTCCACCATCTGTCCGGCATTCATCTCCACGACAAGCACCGAGACGACATTTCTTGTCAAGTTCCCAATCGCCTCATGAGGGAACGGATAGAGCGTGATCGGACGAAGCAACCCAACCTTGATGCCTCGCTCGCGCGCTTGCTCCATTGCATTCTGGGCTATGCGCGCCGCCAATCCGAACGCAACGACAAGGATTTCCGCGTCGTCTGTATCAACTTCTTGATACCGAACCTCCTTTTGCATCTCTGCGTACTTCTTCTGGAGTTGGAGGTTGATTCCCTCCATCTCGTCCGGCTCAATGTACAACGACGTTATGTAGTTGCGCTCTCGCCAGGGTGGCTTTCCGGTCGTTGCCCACGGTTTCTCCGTACGCGGGAGGGATCCTTCCGGAGGGAGAACAACTTTCTCCATCATTTGTCCGAGAGCACCATCGGCAAGAATCATTGCCGGATTGCGGTATCGTTCGGCGAGTCGAAACGCGTCGAAGACAAAATCTGCCATTTCCTGAACCGTTGAGGGGGCGAGGACGATCAGATGGTAATCACCGTGACCGCCTCCTTTCGTCGCCTGGAAATAGTCGCTTTGCGCCGGCTGAATCGTCCCCAGGCCGGGACCTCCCCGACTTACGTTCACAACAAGGCACGGCAATTGTGCGGAGGCCATATAGGAGAGCCCCTCCTGCATCAGACTGATGCCGGGACTGGAAGATGACGTCATGGCCCTAGCCCCGGCGGCGGCAGCTCCGTACACCATGTTGATCGCGGCCAGTTCGCTTTCGGCCTGTAGCGCAACACCACCCCGTTTTGGCATCTCCACCGTAAAGTATTCGAGGATCTCGGACTGCGGAGTGATAGGATATCCGAAGTACGCCTGCAACCCGGCCCTGATCGCCGCTTCCGCAAGGGCTTCGTTGCCTTTCATCATCCTGGGTTTTTCTGGTTCCGTGCTCATAGTCACGCTCGTTCTGGTGGCGATGACAATTTTAAAGTCGGTTACACTCCAACGGCAACAGGCTCGCGCTTGACCGTTGTCTTCTTCTGCCGGTAGACGGTAATTGCGGCTTCAGGACAGACGAGAGCGCAGTTCACACAACCCGTGCAGTTGTCCTGAACAAGCCTTACGAATCTGTAGCCTTTTACATTGATCTTATCCGACAAGCCGAGGCTGTCTTGCGGACATGCACCGATGCACAACTCACATCCTTTACACGATTCTTCGGCAACCTTGATGGTTCCCCGGATCATGATGCACCTTCCTATTATGGCTGTGTTAACTTTCTCTCGCTCGTGCAACTTGTATGCCGTCAGGCCCTGAATCCAGGAAGGGCTTGACCGACTGAAAATCCAAGCACCGCAGTGACGGCTTTGTCATTCCTGAGAACGAAATCTTTGGTTTTTTCCCGTTTTCGATAAGATTATGAGGGATTCCATCTCACTCCCTTCAGCGCGGTTCTGCACGACTCACACGGCTCAACCCCCTTCAGGTCGATCTCTTCGACGTACGTAGACGATCTCATAACACAATCATATCTCCGGCAGTGGAATAACCCAAAGGTGTGTCCGAGTTCGTGCACGATCTCTTTCTCCAGCCGACGAAATGTCGTCTTCTCGTCTTGAGGCAATCCATAGAACTCGTTCGATAACCTCTGCACCGAGACGACGGCGGCTCTGCCGTTGAGTTGCGCCTCACCGAAGACAAAGGTGAGCACGGGGATGTAGAGATCGACATCGACGACGGCGATGAGTTTGTTTTCGGCGGGAGGGGAGGAATTGAGAAGTTCGGCGAGCAGCACGGTGGAGTTGTATTGTCCGCGGGAGGAATCATAGGCACGGGAAAGATTGAACGGCCTATCCGAGATGTCCGTCGTTGTCGCGAAGGTCTCCTGGACGCGACGCGCTATCAGCTCAAGATGATCATTCCCAATATCGGACGCATTGAGAATGTGGATGGCAGAGACCACTATGGTTTCTTCAATCCGTACTTTTCGATTTTGTTGTAGAGCGTGACGCGGTCGATCTGGAGAATCTCCGCCGACCGAGAGATATTCCAGTGGTTTTGTTCCAACGTCGCCGCGATGTGTGTGCGCTCCATCGCCGCCAGTGAGCCTGAGGCCGGCACGGTTCTTCGTTCGAGCAATTGAAACGGAAGATCCTCCCCGCGGATTGCCGGTGGTTTCCCCACGACCATCGCGCGCTCAATCGCGTTTTCCAGCTCACGAACATTCCCTGGCCAGTCGTGACGTACCAGCGCATCCATCGCATCGGCGGAGATAGACGAGATTTGCCTCCCCATGGTCCGTGCGTACTTCTTGACGAAGAAGTTGGCGAGGACGGGAATGTCGCCTTTCCTCTCCCGGAGCGGAGGGATGAAGATCGAGAAGACATTGATACGATAGTAGAGATCCTCGCGGAACGAGCCCTCCGCCACGGCTTTCTCAAGATCTTTGTTCGTTGCGCAGATGATACGGAAATCGACCTTGATCACGTCGTTCCCTCCAAGGCGAGTGAATTGTTTCGTCTCGATCACGCGCAGGAGGTCCATCTGCGTCTTCATATCGATATTCCCGACTTCATCGAGGAACAACGTGCCGCCGTCGGCAAGTTCGAGCTTTCCTTTTCGCCGGTACTGGGCACCGGTGAAGGCGCCGCGTTCGTGTCCAAAGAGCTCGCTTTCGAGAAGTCCTTCGGGCATTGCGCCGCAATTGACGGGAACAATCGGAAAGTACCGGCGACTGCTGTTGCTATGGATCGCGCGCGCAATCAGCTCTTTCCCCGTCCCGCTCTCCCCGCGGATCATCACGGTTGTATCGGTCGAAGCTACCGTTCGAATCAACTCGTAGACTTTCTGCATGCACGGTGACTCACCGATGATCTCGTCCGCCTTTGAGAATTCGGAGATCTGTTCTTTCAGCTTCAGGTTTTCATTGGCGAGGACCCGCTGCCTCACGGCATTGCTGATGAGATGGGAGAGATAGTCCGGATCAACCGGTTTTGTGACGTAATCAAACGCGCCCGATTTGAGCGCTTGAACTGCGGTGTCGACCGATGCGTGCGCGGTGATGAAGATGATCGTGGCGTTGGGATCGATCTCCTTGATGCGCTGTTGGAGCTCTATGCCGTCGACACCCGGCATCTTAATGTCGAGAAGAAGGATATCCCATTTCTTCGCCTGCATCTGACGCAACGCGGAGGCCGCGTCTTCCGCAGAACCGACGGTATAGCCGTCCTCCCGAAACCACTTCGACAGGGAATCACGGACGATTTTTTCGTCATCAACGATCAGGATGGAGATCGCACTGTTCATGATGAATCCCTCTCAGATGTTGATCCGGCTAATGACTTCGCTTCGTCTCCTTTTTCCGCTGCTGCCGTTTGTCCTGCGCTTGGGAAAGACAGGATAAACGTTGATCCTCCCGGGACAATCGATTCAACGGTAATCGTACCATTGTGCCGCTCGACGATTCCGTAAACGACCGATAGCCCCAGCCCGACGCCTGTCCCTCCCTCCTTTGTTGAGAAGAACGGCTCGAAAACGTGAGGGATGTCTGCCTCCCGGATGCCGAGGCCGGAGTCCGAAACGGCGATCACGACATCTCTTCCCCTCCCTCCGTAGCCCGCGGTCACCTTCAAATTCCCGCCTCCGGGCATCGCCTCCACGGCATTGACAAAAAGAGCAACGAATGCTTGTTGAATCTGTTGTTCCTCACAGAGAAGCATGAGATTGTCCGAAGCAAAGGTCGACTCGAAACGCACGTTTGAGATCTCAAAATGATGCCGCATCAGTTGGTGCGCCCTCTCAATGACCTGCTTCACCGAAACGAGTGCCAGTTCACCAACCTGTCGTTTCGAGAAGAGCAAGAGGTTTTTCACGACCGCTCCGCATCGACCGGCTTCGTGAGCGATAAGATCGAGATCGTCCACCATCTGGCGTTGGGCCTCCGGGACCACTTGCTGCTTCCGTATTTGTTTGGCGAGGAGTTTCGCGTACGTGAGGATTCCCTCGAGGGGGTTATTAAGTTCGTGCGCCACGGTCGCGGACAGCTTCCCGAGCGACGCCATCTTCTCAATCTGCAGCATGCGCTCGTGGATGCGCTTGAGCTCGTTGGTCTTCTGTTGAACTCGTTCCTCCAGAGTTTGTGCCCAGCGAACGTTCTCCTCCTTCTCTTGTCGGAGGGCTTTGGTCATTTCGTTGAACGATCGCGCCAACTCACCTATCTCATCCCGGGCGGGCAGGGCGATGCGATAGTCAAGGTTGCCGGCGGCAAGCTGACGAGTCCCTTCCATTAGCCGTTGGACGGGTTTGTGCACCGTCACGATCAGAAAAATGATGGACGCGAGCGACATGCAGACGACCATCACGGCCGCCACCACGATCATCTGATTGCGTTCCTGTGCAAGGGACGCATCAACGTCTTCCAGCGACATTCGAACATCCAGCACGCCGAGGACCGTTCTCTGTGCCGGATGAGAGTGACAGCCTGCCTGAGAGCATTGCCGTTCATTCCGGATGGGATTGATGAGGCCAAGTACTCGATGCCCTTGTGGGCCCTGATAGATGCGCGTACGGTTGGAGCTGGGAAGCGACTCGAGCGGCTTCTCCTGGTCGTGGCACGCGTAGCACGCTTCCGCATGGAGATCGACGACGGTTCCTTTCTCCGTCGAATCCGTCGAGTACGTTATCTGCCCCCGTTTGTTGAAGATCCGAAGTCCTTCGACGCCCGGTTGTCTTCCCACAAAGCTCATAATCTGGTACACATCTTCCTTGCGGTTCAACAACATGCTGTAGTGGGTGGCGTTCTTGACAACATCACTCATGCGCTCCGCGCTCCGAAAGAGTGAGTTCATCATTTGGTCGGAATGATAGCGGACGGCAAAGAAGGAGTACACGCCGAACAGGACAAGGACCAGGAGAAAGGATCCGAGAAGAAGTCGAAATCGAAGCGTATGGAAGAATCGCATTGGTGACACCTCAACGCAGCTTGTGCTGTCAGAAATCGTGCCACGGAATGCCAATAAAAAACGGGAATTGGTACGATTCCCGTTTCCCCTCTTGCAAAAGTAGGAAGATGATTCCTGACTGCTACGAGATTCGAGAAACAGAAGGCACCACGTGCTGTTCTCAAATCTGCTACCTTTACGTTACGTGAACACCTCGCAGAGGATTGAGAAATACTTCTTCGCACCGAGCATGTCCGAGGCAATGCGGAGCGGCTCGCCTCCATCCGCCAGGGTCTCGCCGACGGGGGGCCGGAGCCTGGAGAGCGCCCGCGTAATCGCTGCGCGTAAGCGCTCGTCTTTCTCCGCAAACGAGGCGCGCGCTTCATCTTCTTTAAGCAAACTCTCGTCGTCTGCGCCGCGACCGACGTCCAACTCAAAGAGCCATCCCTGATCGAGGGGCTGCAGGAGGAGCGAGAGGGGTCTCTCGTTGAGATTCGAGTTGGTCGCCCAAACCCTTCCACTCACCGGAGAGGGAACAGGGTACGTCCCGCCATCGGTGACGATCCAGAGACAGATTTGGTTCTTCTTGACGTCTTCTCCTACTGAGGGAAAGGCAACTGCCTTGGGGGAGACGAGCGCCGTCGCAAGTCCCTGATCGATGCCAACGCGTACGAGTGTGTCTGAGCGACGCTCTACCCAACAGTGGTGCAGGCTGAACAATAGGTTTCTCTGAGTTGTCAGCTTGGTCTCTCTGCCACTCTCCGCTGGGGTTCGCTGCCGAAGGACTGTGTGTGTCGAATAGTGTGTTCTCATCGCCGCATCCAGCGGACAGTGTTCACAATCGAAGTCCCGATCACACAGTTGATAGGAGAGAATACCTGCCGTCATCCAGATGCATCGAAACTCATTTGGAGGAACCAAGGGATACTTCTTCTCATGACGTACGTCGCTCATGGAGACCTCTGGCTAATCGTCATTCAGCACCAACATCATTTCGTCCTTTCATACCCAGAAGCACGCTCCGACAAATCTTCTTCACCCGTCCTCTGCGCTTGGAGTATTGAGCAGGAATTCAGATGCTATATCGTGCCAATTCTCCTGGGAGAGATTCTTGGCGATACCGAGAACAGGAACTCCACCATCCTGCAAGACGATTCCAAGATCTGCGCTGAACTTCGAGCGCAGGGTGTTCACTGTTTCTTCCATCCACGCACGCGCCAAATTACCGGTCAAAAGGTTTGTCAGATCGCTCTTGATTCTCGGGGCTCGCACCTTCATGAGCCATCCCTCCACGTACGGATCGTTGTTGACGATTTGTGGTGAGGCAAGTACTTCCTCATTGACGGCAACAACCTGTCCGTTCACCGGTGATCGCATCGGAATGGTCTTGGAGTCAACGAGGAGATCCCAAGCTACCAGCCCTTGTTGAACGTGCTCGCCGGGACGTGGCAGTCGTATCGCACCCATCTTTCCCACAAGCCGTTGAGCGAAATCATCCATCCCCACGACAACGGTCTGCGGCTCTTCCACTCGAAGCCAGCTATGCCCCTGATGAAAATACACTCCATCGACCATCCGGAACCATGGCAGCGCCTCCGGTGGAAATGCAGACGCGCCGGATACCGGACGGACGCTCGGCCTGTTGAGAAATTTCCAGAAAGCAATCAGCGTCAACAGAAAACCGATGACGAGCAGGTACTCTAGCCCCTTGGTCGCAAAAATATCTACGTATTGGTTACCGTCCATGCTCAGTAGCTCCTTCCTTGACGAGGAATCTTGTTCTTCGGATCACATCAGGTCGCTCCTGTGCCCATTCGGGAGGCTCCCGCAGGATGGGCATCCTGTTGACGATCCATCTGAGGACGACGATTTCGGCAACGATCACCGCGAGCGTGATCTCAAGCTCCATCCATGATGGAATGTATCGGTCGAGGGCGTACCACTTGTACGCGATGATCGAGACGTTCAGCCTGTTGAGTACAATCCCTATCAACGTCAGCGCCGCCGCAAGTCGGATCAGCGAGAGAGTTCGAAAACGCACTGCCTGCGTGAAGAGCCTCACGGGGATGAGCACGAACCCCACGATCTCGACAAGGAACCACCACCCGTAGGGAGTATAGATATGCGTCCAATGCTGTCCGTGGACGAACACGAGAACTTTCAGGAAAAAGTAGACATACATCGTTCCGGCGCATACCTTGGCGAGGCCGAGGACAATGTCATCGTGGGAGGCATGGTGCTTGGGATCGACCTGATTCCTGAAAACTCTCTGACTGATCGACCCTTCGAAGATGACCATGGAGAGTCCGGCGAAAATGCTGGAAACGAAAAAGAGGATAGGGATGAACTCCGAGTACCAGAGTGGATGAATCTTGTTCTTCGCCATCAGGAAGAGCGCGCCAAGTCCTGATTGGTGCAGTGTGGAAAGGGTGATGCCAAAGATGACGGCACCCAGAGTCAGCCCGCCCAGAACTTTTCTGATCCGCTTCCAACCCAACCATTCGGCGATTGCGGGAGAGAATTCGATAAACTCCGCGATCATGTAGAGCATGAAGTGCCATGCAACAAGGAACATGACCGAGCTGACGCCAAAAGAATTCCCGATGATCGGATTGACAACCTTCCACGGCCGCCCGAGGTCGAAGAGAAGAGCGCCCGCGTAGAAGACGTAGGCGAGGAAGCCGTTCAGCACGGTCATGCGGACGATTGGATGGTATTTTTCGAGCCGGAGGATATAGACCATGAAAGTGACGACATAGGCCCCGCCGGCAAAGGCGACGCCCGTGATGACGTCAAACCCGATCCAGATTCCCCACGGAAAATCTTGAGAGAGGTTTGTGGTCGATTCCAGACCCTGAGTGAACCGGATGGTCAGGAGAACCGCAGCCACGGAAAGCACCAGGGCCGCAAAGATGTTGAACGGCGTCAACATCTCCCCCTTGGGCTTCATTTCGCTCAGAAGAAAGCGCCCGAATCGCCGTACTTCGGGAATCAACAAAGATGCTCTCGCATCACCGTTCGTTTTGAGTTTCATAGGGTCGTCGCTCGTCGTCCTTTTTGGTGGCATTGCTCAACGCAAGGAGGAAGGCCGGCCAAAGCGTGAGAATCACAGGCACAGCATAGAGGTAATCCTTGCTGAGTTCCGGATAGGGGATGTTGTCAAGATCAGTTCGGAATCCAAGTTGTCCGAACGGAACGCCGGAGAGATATAAATAGCTCCCCCCTCCCGCTTCGTTTTCGCCGTATATCTGGTGTATATAGGTATCGGGCTCTTTAGCAATCTGCGCTCTCCCCATTTCAATCAGGTCCCTCCGACTTCCAAACTTGATCGCCTCTGCCGGGCACGCTTCGACGCAGGCCGGCTCCTTTCCCTCTTTCAGGCGATCCCAGCAGAGATTGCATTTTTGAATCTTGGGAACGGGGCTTTCGTACTCGAATTTCGGAACATCGAACGGACACGAAATCATGCAGAACCGGCATCCCATGCACTTGTCTTCGCGCCAGATGACGGGACCCTCTTCCGTTTTCAACATCGCTTTTGTGAGGCATGCTGCGGCGCACGCAGGTTGGTTGCAGTGCATGCACTGCTTCTTCGCATACACCTCTCCCTTCCGGGTCTCATACCGATTCACGACAGACCATTGCGTTGTCGATGGAGATCTTTCCCTTTCGAAGACATTGGGATCGGAATCGGGATCTGGAAACCCATGAGCTTCAGCGCAGGCAATCTCACAGCTCCGGCAACCGATACAGCGCGTCGTGTCCACAAGAATTCCCACGAACTCCTTCGGCTTCGCGGGATCCTCTGCAAGGGCCTTGTCTGGGATGAGCGCCGCAGTCCCGAGTCCGCCGAGCGACTTGACAAAGTTTCTTCGATTCATGTGTTCTCCTTATTACAGCAAGAGACGGGAACAGTCTCAAAGCGAGTTAGCGCCCAAAGAATTTGCCGACAATGATGTTCCATTCCCGATCAGCAAGGTTCTCCAATTGCCCCATATACAGCGAATCGCCGGGCACGGCCCCTCCGGTACCATTTCCGCCGCCGCGCGCTTCCTTGAAGGACTCGATGAATTGTTCTATTTCAGTTTGATAGAAGCTCACTGCCGTCTTTCCGATCTTGAGGTTTTTGAGTTCCGCGTCCAGGTCGTCGGCGTCTATGACGCAAATCCAGTTTCGGCCGTAGGGTGTCACATCGAGAGCATCAAGGTGGTCGCCTAGCAACTTATTCACTTTCATCACGCGTCCGCTGACAGGCGCCCGGAACGGGAGGGTTCGATGGCCGTGTCGAATTGAAAAGAGGGGTTGGCCGGCTTTGACATTCATCCCCAGATTCGGAAACTCGACATCGTCGATCCGACCAAGCAATTTTTTGGCAAAATCGTCCAGCCCGACTTTGACGCTACCGTCCTCCTCCATCGTAAGCCAGCAGTGACGCTCGGAGATAAACACTCCACCCGGGATTGCGAATTCGGTGGAGGGGAAACTGGTGAGCTCTGAAGCATGGCTGATGTGCACTCGTGGCTTGAGTTCTTTTTCGATTCGATCCTGACGGCGCATGAGGAATCTCTTCACCAGATCGAGCAACTCGCTCTCTGTGAATGGCTTCTGAATGTAATCCATTGCGCCGTGTTTCATGCACTCGACAGCCGATTCGACCGTTGCGTAGCCCGTGATGATGATGACGTCGATGTCGGGACGGAGGTGCTTTGCCGCCTTCGCAACGTCCTCGCCACTCATCTCGGGCATCTTCAAATCGGTGAAGAGGAAATCGTAATGGTGCTGCTGAATGAGCCCGAGGGCTTCGGGACCCGTTTCGACCGTGTCGACGGAATAGCCGTCCAGGACGAGAATCTTTCGAAAACTGTCAAGAACGACCGCCTCATCGTCTACACAGAGAATGCGCGCTTTTGGATTCTGCACTTCGGCGCGACGAAGCGTTCTCGCCTCGCGACTGAAATCGAGCTTCAGGCTCACGGCAAGGGCCGCTTCCCGTTCTTCTCTCAGTTTTTTCGCCTTCAGCTTCCTCAGCGCCAATCTGAGCAGAATGTCGGCTAGAACGAAAACAATGACAGCAAGAATGAACAGTGCCATAATGGATTTNNATTCCGACCGGCTGAAATGTATAGGGTTCTCATTTCTCTTCTCAATGATTCTCGACCCAGGCTATCAACTGCCTGAGTTCGTATGCCACATCTGTTGGGATGATGCGATACAGCCATCCGCTGAAGTAAGGATCTTTCTCAACCATTTCGGGACACGGCAGAAGCGAGACGTTGCTCTCAATGATCCTTCCACTCAGCGGACTCAGGACGTCGTGTACCAGGTTGTCTTTCGATAAAACCCTTGCGCAAACGCTCCCCTGAACGAGATCATCGTCGAGGGCAAAGAATCTGATTTCGTTCACTGCCGAGACGGTTTTCAGGAACAAATCGGTGATGCCGATCAGCCCTGTACCTTTTTCCTCGATGACTGCCCAGCTCGAGTATCCGAGGCAATAGAAACCGGCAGGACATGGCACAGAGAATCGTGAAGGGTCGCCTTTACGGATTTCGCTTGACGCTCTCACCCGGTCGATCTCTCGATACCGAAGGCCTCGGCGGATGGTGCTTTCCAATTCGTCCGCAGTGAACGGCTTGGGGATGAAGTCAATCGCCCCTCTTCTGAGTGAGTTCACGGCGTTTTCCATTGTCGAGTAGCCGGTAATCATGATCACCGGAGTTCGGAGGCTGGCCTGCTTCATCGCTTCGAGGATTTGGAAAGCATCGAGATCGGGCAACATGACATCGCATACCACCAGCCGGTATTCATCCTTTTGGATTTTGTCGAGACCGGTTTTCGCGTCGCTCGCGGCCTCAACCGTCAGCCCGGCAGTTTCGCACACCCGGCTCACAGCATCTCGGACGACTTGTTCATCGTCGATGATAAGTATGTCAATCGGCTTGCTCATTCGATCGGCCCTCTTGAGCGAAAGGCTGCCTTTCTGATACACCTCGCTTGATGCGAGTCTATGGGCGAAGGGGGAGACGGATTCTGAATGTCGACCCCTTTCCCATTTCGCTTTCAAGCGAGATCGTTCCGTTATGGTTGTCAATGATACCCCAGATAACCGCCAATCCGAGGCCCGTTCCCTTCTGACCTTTCGTCGTGAAGAATGGTTCGAAGATCCTCGGGAGGTCTTCCTTCGCGATTCCAACTCCGGTGTCGGCCACGCTCAGTTCGACATACTCCTTCTTCCCAGCGGATTCGACGGCGTCCCATCGCTGCCAACCGCATTCTCTTCTTATGCATGCTTCGTAGGTCCCTTGGGGGGGCACGTCGAATGAAAACGTGACACTCCCGCACAATTCACACTTACCCCGTTCGACCATCAGTGAAGTGCCGCACTCAGGGCAGACGACCTCCAGTGGTTTCCCTTCGGGAGCTTCGAATTCGAAGTGGTGACGATTCCGTCCGTAAATCGGATCCAGCAGAATGAATCCGTTTGCTCCGTCGCACCGGGCCTTCAATCTTATGGAAGCCATCCCTTCAATCTTGAAATCACCGTAGATCAAATCGTGACCTCTTGGACATCGGGCAGACTTGATATGCACGATGCCGTGTGGCGAGAGGACCAGGAGGCTCGAGGATATCATGACAGTACCTCCCCGGTCTTCGATTGCATCCGCAGCGTTCACGAGCAGATTGACAACGACCTGCTGCATCTGATTGGGATCGAGTGTGACCTTTGGCAGCAGCGGGTCGAGGTTTCGAACAATCTTCACGCCTTTAATGGTGAGCTGATGCTCGACGACGGCGAAGGCACGGTCAATGATCTGGTTGATATCACACGGACTCTTTTTCGGGATGGACTGGCGTGCGAAATCAAGGAGGCTTTTCACGATCTCCCTTGTTCTGATTGTCTCGCGCACGATGACTTCAAGATCGTCGCGGAGATCCGGGTTGTTNNCCGAGAGAGGCCATCTTGTCCGATTGAAACAACTGCAGACGGGCTTCGGAGAGCTTCATCGTCATGGTGTTGAACGACTTGGCGAGCATTCCGATATCATCCCTTCCTAGATCAGGAACGGAGTAACTGAGATTGCCACCCCCAACCTGCCTTGTCGCATCAAGAAGCGCGCCGACAGGAACGCTGACCCATCGGCGAACGAAGAAAGCTATGATGAGACTCATGGCAAGGACGGCACTCACGGCAAATATTCCGACTTGAACCGCGCTTGCCTGAATGCGCGTGTCCACATCTGCCAACGAAATCGTCACGTCCAGGACGCCAAGAACTTGTTGCTGTTTGGAGTGGGCGTGGCATGCCGCCTCCCAGCATGAGCGCTCGGTGTAGATCGGATTGATAACACCGAACACTCTGGCAGAATCCGGATGGATTCGAAATATCCGCGTCCGCTCTGAAATGGAGAGCCTCTCGAGCGGCTTATCAGCCGCGTGGCAGGCGTAGCAGCTTTCGGCCTGCTTGTCTACCATCCGACCGATGTTTTCCTCGCGGGAGGAGTAGATAATTTCTCCCTCTTTGTTCAGCACCCGCACTTCCTCGATGCCTGGATCAGATCCGATGTCGTTGATGATGATATGGATACGCTCCCGCTGATTAAGGAGCATATCGTACCTGGTGCTGTTCTTTACTGTCTCACTCAATTGCATCGCATGACGCTCCACCTCATCCAGCAGATTGTTTCGCTGCGATCGAATGTTGAAGTACGAGTAGACCCCGATTGTCACAATCGCCGTCACTCCAACTACCAGAATGAGCCTGAAGCCGATTTTCCTGCTAAGACGCGCGATCATATGATCATACCTTGCGACGTGAGAGCCTCACGGGCGCTTCGTCTTGGTGAGGCGAACCCGCAAACCCGGAGTCGCACCTGGATAACTCTTGTCATCATGACAACTACTGCAAGTCGGTTTCCTGCCGTATTCATTCTCAATATGGCAGCTCGCACATTCAATGGCCGAGTGAGTATCATCGAGCTTCATGCCCGTTACGCGGTGGTCGAAGGATCCGGTTTCCCATTGACTGTGACACGATCGACAGTTACTGGAGAGGCCACTGTAGTTTCGCTTCGCACCGTGGCAACGGCTGCATGCCAGTAATGAGTGAAAGCGGCCGAGATCAAATCCGGTCCGGCGAGCATGACTGAATCCTGCCCGCGGCTGTTCCCCGTGGCAGCGACGGCAATTCTCCTTGACTGAATGACAAGGTGAGCAGGCATCGTGTCCTTGTCCCAGGTGAACGACTCCCCCCGCCGAAGCCGCCGCCGGTTTGTGACAGCGGCTGCAGCGTTCATTTGCGTGGCAGTCAGAGCATGCCAGCCCAAAAAGATCCGTGTGCTCGTTATGAAAGAACGTAACCAATCTCCCCTCGTTGGCTTTCGTTTCGAACACGAGCCGCTTGGGTCTTGTGACGCGAATTGCCTCCTTGACGCTGCGGCCGGCCGGCGCGGCGACGGGCGTGCGAGACCTGGAAAGGTGGCAGCTTTCGCATCCGGTGGCGCCTCCCAATTCTCGATGGCAATTGACACACTGTCTGTGATAGGCCCCCTTTAAGCCGGGCTTTGACAGATCAAGGGTTCTTGCCGCGGAGCCAGATGCGTGACAGTCGCTGCAAGGAAGCACCTTCCCGGGTGGGTTGTAGTGGTGGCACATCACGCATTTGCCCGACATTTCAGACATTTCGGCATGAACCCGGTGACTAAAGAGGGCGGGCTCATACAACTCCGGAGAACCTGTGAGCTTTTCCATCAGTATGCTGTCCGGCCCGGCAGCGGCGGAATGGTGCACAGTAGTCATCTGGCTGCGCGGACAACTCCTGAGGCATGGATTGAGTTTCGTCGGGACCTCGCACGTGTGGCACGTCAGGCAATTGTTCCCACGCTGATTTGACATTTGCCCAAGTGCCGGGCGATCGGCGAGAAGCAGAAGAAAGACTAAATAGGCGGAGGATCGTATGGTAACACTCATTGGAAGCTCCCTCGAATAGCGTATTTAGTGGTCGGAGCTGGGCTCTTCTGGGGCACGCTGACAATCGGAAATATTCTGGTGAGGAATCTGTACGCAAGTATCAACAGCGAGATAAACCCGACCGTAACGGAGATCTCACCTATGGACGGATAGTACACAACGGACGCATACGGCGGCGTGTATGCAATGATGAAATTGTTGATTCGGTTCAAGAGCACTCCCAGGATCACCAGCGACGATGCCACAAAAAGCCACAACGGAGAGCGCAGAACTGAGGGGGAAAGAAACATCCGGAGCGGTATGACGACGCCCAGGAGCACCTCAAGAACGAACATCACGCTTTCTGTTGTCGGATCTGCCAGATAGACAAAGGTCTCACGAATGAACATATCTCCAATCTTGAAGCCGAGATAAATGCCAAGTAGCGGCCCAACCATCCTCCCCAGTCTCGAAAGAACAGCCATTTCAGGTTTCAGTCCGAATGACCGGGAGGCAATGAGAGACTCGAAGATGATCATGGGGAATCCGACCGCGACGGCCGAAAGGAGAAAGAGGAGCGGCAGGATGGGTGTCTGCCAAAGCGGATGCATCTTGGGACCGGCGATGATCATCAGGGTGCCCAAAGAAGACTGGTGTAGCGTCGAGAGCACCACCCCCGCAATGATGAAAAGGAATATGGTCTTATCGAGCAGACGATCCAGGATCCGGAGCAGGGTATCCAGCGGCCTGTTGATGAAAGAGAACACACCCTTCAGGCGCACACGACCAACGAATCGCTCCGTCACGATTGGGAGAAACTCGATGTAGAGAACAGTCATATAGATCATGACGCAGAGGCCAACTTCGAAGAGCGCCGAATTGCCATTCCACATCACCAGTGGATGCCAGATGTAGTACCACCGGCCGATGTCGATTACAACCGCGAGGGCCACGAACGTGTATCCGAGCATAGCCGTCAGAAGCGCAGGGCGAACGATTGCATGGTAGTCTTCCCTGTTCATCACGTGACCGAGGGCCGCCGACGTGAAGCCCCCCGCAGCCAGCGCAACGCCCGCTGCAACGTCAACACCGATCCAGAGTCCCCACGGATACTGGTCACTCAGATTGGTGACTGCGCCGATGCCGAAGAGAAGTCTTGCAACTGCAACTGCCACTCCGTTGAGCGCAAGTAGGGTCAGGATCATTACTCCCGGTGTGAAGAACTTCGTCGAGAGAGGGGTAGGTCTGGGCGACGCGTTCATTCAGCCATCTCCTCGGCCTCTTTGCGTTTCTTTGTAATCCACATAAGCCCCCCCAGAAGCGCATAGAGCGAAACGGGAGGCACAAAGTACGCGAAGATTCCATGTTGGATTGATTCGGACGTTCCGGGCATCGGATCTCTCCCGAGTTCGGGGAACTCCAATTCCTTGAATTCTGCTTTTGCCAGATACATCCATGAGGTGCCACCTGCTTCAAATTCGCCGTAGATGTGATCATTGTAGCGGTCGGGGTTGTTGCGGATTTTTTCCCGCGCCACCTCGATGAGCGACGCTCGGCGCCCGTAAGCGAGGGCCTCCATAGGGCAGACTTCCACACAGGCCGGCACGTTGCCGTCGTCGATCCGCCGAATGCAGAAATCGCACTTCTCGATTTCCGGCTTCAGAGCTTTCTCGTACTCGAACGATGGGATCTGGAACGGGCAGGCGACCATGCAATAGCGACATCCGATGCACTTGTCGCCGTCCCAAAGCACCGGGCCGCTCTCCTTCTTGGAGATTGCCCCAACGATGCAGGCAGATTCGCAACCCGGAAAGTCACAGTGCATGCATTGCACTTTGACGTACGTTGGCCGGGGGGGGCGCTCCGGTCCCGGGTATTCATTGACCACGGTCAGTGAGTCATGACCAGGCCGCCGCCGTGCTGGAATGGTGGAGTTGTCTGCCGTGGGCTCGTTGGGATAATCGTGAGCCCGCTTGCACGCAGCCTCGCAGCTTCGACAGCCCACGCAGGCTGTCGTGTCGACAAGAATCCCCATCCTGTCGGTTGAGGGAATCCTTGCCGGTGCTGCTCGCGCAGCTTCGCTGACTGAGGCCGCAGCTGTTGTGATGAGAGTTGTTCGGAGAAAATCTCGCCGAGTTTCCATGTCTATTTGCCTGTTTTGCTCGGTTGTCAATTTCGGGTTTCATGATTCAGTCTTACTACTGCCTCTTTCATTGAGTTGCCTCGATGAGGTCCAGAGGGGGAAGCACTCACGGGCAAGCCGTTCCCATTCCTCGTCGCTTAGTTTGTCGTTGAAGTTCTCGGCCAACCGGCCCCCATCTTGGAGAACGGGTCCTGCGCTCGGCGCGAACCATTGAAAGAGCTGCATCCGCATTGCCTCCCGCCAACGATCTGCCGCAACACCTCTCAGGAGATTCCGCAGCTCGACGCGCAAATTCGACGGCCTGACCCTGGCAATCCAGCCGCCCTCGTACGGTGACTTGTTGATGAGACCCGGATTCTTCTGAAGCATCACATTGACTTCAACGACTGTCCCGGATACCGGTGCCACGGCGTCCACTGATCTGCCTGCATGCTCGAGCGTCGCCAGCGACCCTCCTTGCTGCACGATGGTCCCGACAACAGGTAGCTCAACAGCATCCAGTCGCCCAACAAACTGCTGGGCGAAGTCGTCGATCCCGACGGCAACCGCATCACCGTTCTTCACAAGTACCCAACTGTGACCTGGATGAAGATATTGCTCGATCACTTGAGGCGGAATCGTGACACGAATCTCTTCAATGGATGTTCTCGGCTTTGTTTCCCTCCTCCCCGAAAGGATCAATCCTATTGTGACAAAGATGATGACGGTGAGTAGAACAAGTATGGGCACCATGATGACCTCCAGAGACACCAATGTTCGCTTTCGTGCCGACAGGATGAAAAATCCGTGCCGCTAGGATTGAGCTTGTAGCAGGACTGGGAGCCGCAACTTGTTTGTGAGAGACGAGTTGGAGCTTCCAATGACAGGAATCGCGCGACCGAAAACAGGAGTGATGAAAAAAACTACAGGCCGGAGTGATGAAAGGATGAACAGGCGATAATTACCGCTGGGTGACGGCGTTAGGGCTGCTGTTGAATTTCACAATAAGGGGTGTTGAGCTTCTAAACAGTTGTCGAACGGCGGTTGTTGAAATCGACACGATAAGAGCGTGCGCCCGACCGCGGGGACTCGACTCGACGGGCCTGGCTATTCGGCTTCCGGATTGATGGGCTGTGCAGTTCTACTTTCTGAAAGGGTGGGCCAAGGGGAAAAAAGAAGAAGGACCTTCACTTCGCTGCAAAGGTCCTTCAGTTCGACGGGCTACAATTTCGAGGCGTGCTATGCTCTTTCTGTTTCCGGCACCAATGCTCTTCTCGCTCCGTTCGTCGGGCTCACATCTGAATGCTGCTGCGCCTCGAACACGGTCATTGCGGTCATGTTGACGATATCGTTCACTTCAACGCCGGGCGTGAGAAGGTAGACGGGTTTCTTGATGCCCATGAGAATCGGCCCTATAGCCGTGGCACCTCCGAGCTTTCCGAGCAGCTTGTACGCGATATTCGCGGACGTCAGGTCCGGGCAGATCAACACGTTGGCGGATTTCTTCAAGGCACAGAATGGGAAGAGTTCTGCGATAATCTCCGGGCTCACCGCCGTATCGGCCATCATCTCGCCATCTACCATCAGCCCGGGGTCGCGTTTCTTGACGATGGAAACTGCCTGGCTTACCTTTTCGGCAAAAGGATGCTTCGTGCTGCCGAAGTTGCTAAAGGAAAGCATTGCGATACGCGGCTCGATGTCGAGATGCCTCACCTTTTCAGCGGTCAACAAAGCAATCTCGGCCAGGTCCTCCGCTGATGGCTCGATATTGACGGTTGCATCAGCGATGAAAAACGTCTCGTTCTTGAACACCATCATGTAAAGCCCTGCAATGGTTCTTACACCTTCCCTCTTGCCGATGATTTGCAGTGCCGGACGGACGGTGTCCGGATAGTGCGTTGTTAAACCGGAAATCAGTCCGTCTGCATCTCCCTCCCGCACCATCATCATGCCAAAGATATTGTGCGTCTTGATCTGTCGATCGGCATCGAACTTCGTGACACCCTTTCGCTGACGCATGTGAAAGTACGATGTCACGTATTGGTCGTGCTTCATGGATTTAGATGGATTGATGATCTCTGCACCTTCCATCTGCAGGCCAAGTTCCTTCACTCGTTGAGTGATAAGCGACCTGCTCCCGAGCAGGATCGGCTTGGCGATCTCTTCTTCGATGATAATGTGGGCTGCCCGAAGGATCTTATCTTCCTCGCCTTCCGGGAACACAATGCGTTTGGGTTCAGCCTGAGCACGGTGGATGAAGAACCGCATAACCTCGCGCGACTTGCCGAGACGAGCCTCCAGAGCATCGCGATACGATTCAAAGTCTCCGATGGGAGACTTCGCAACCCCCGAGTCCATGGCGGCACGCGCAACCGCCGAAGCCTCCCAGAGGAGAACGCGGGGGTCGAACGGCTTCGGAATGATGTACTCCCTCCCAAACTCAATGCGCTTCCCTCCATAGGCACGGATCACCGAATCAGGTACATCTTCTTTCGTGAGCGTCGCGAGCGCGGTCGTCGCCGCGATCTTCATCTCATCATTGATTGCCGTTGCCCTCACATCGAGCGCACCTCGAAAGATGAACGGAAATCCGAGCACGTTGTTGACCTGATTC
>DMMN01000324.1 GCA_003453835.1 Bacteroidota bacterium
CTCATGAAAGCAAGGACTATTCTCTCCACAATCACGATCTTCCTGCTGGCGTCGGGCATCGTGTTCGCACAAGCCCCCATGAAGTTGAGACAGCAGGCGATGGGTGCACCTCGCGTGAAGCTCATGCAGGATCTCAAATTGACTGAGGAGCAGCGGAAGGAGATCGAGAAGATTCGATTCGAGGCGGAGAAGCAAGCTATTGCCCAGCGCGCCAAGATCGCGGCGGCGCGCGTCGACTTGCGCCAGCTCTTTCGCACCGAGGCACCTGACAAGGCAGCCATTGAAAAGAAGATCGCCGAGATATCCCAGCTTACCACTCAAGCTGCCCAAGCGCGGATAGGTAATTGGTTTGCGATCAACAAGCTCCTGACGGCTGATCAGCAGAAGATTTGGAAACGTGCTCTCGTGATCGGTGCGGCACAGCAGCGCATGCAGAAGATGCGACAACAAATGAGCCGGCCAGGGATGCAGCCGCCCATGATGAAGAAACGCATGCAGCAGAGGATGCACCCCCCAGGGTAGGGAATATCTCGTCTCGATCTTGATTGAAAGCAATTGCAGCGATTGGGTTTGTCCCCAGTCGCTTTTTGTTGTACGGATGGAACGACCTTATCGGGGCAAATTATTTGGGATTGGTTGGTCGGATATCGATCTCGCTCACCATCGCCCGGTCCGGCAGTCTGATCGCTGCCAAGACCGTTTCAGCCACATCGGCGGGATGAAGGATCTTCTCCGATCTGAGGGAATCCTTCTGAAGTGTTGAAAACGTAGTGTCAACAGAACCGGGACACACGGTAATGACGCGGATATTGTGCTCTCGTACTTCAAGCATAAGCGTTTTCGAAAAACCCATCAGTGCCCACTTCGTCGCGGAGTAGCCGGAGCCTCCAGCGAATGAGTTCTTCCCTGCAAGCGATGATATATTGATGATCGCTCCACCCTTCTGCACTTCCATCAGCCTGACCGCCCGTTGCGAACAGAGAAACACCGCCCGGACGTTGAGTTTCCACATTGAGTCGAGGTCCGCCACTGACAAGCTCGTAAACGGGGCGAATCTCCCGATGCCGGCGTTGTTGACAAGGAGATCGAGTCTTTTGAAGCGCTTCTCGATTGCATCAAAGAGCGCGTGGAGTTGATCGTCGCTCGTCACGTCAGCCGGCATGGCGACCGCCTTTCCCCCGCCCGTTTCGATCTCCCGCCTTACTGCTTCCAACTCGGGAACGGTTCTCGCCGTCAACAGCACCGTGGCGCCTTCTTTCGCCATCGCCAGCGCTATCGCACGACCGATTCCTCTCCCGGCGCCAGTTACGAGGGAGATGGATTGTGCGAGATTCATACTTTGAGGTCTCCGACCTGAGGGCGCACAACGAGTTCTTCGATCATAAGTGATAGAGGGCTCAGGGTCGCCTCGAAGACGACCCGGGCGACCTCCGCTGCCGAAACCATCTGGTTCCCGTACTTGGCCTGCACATCCGGGGGCCACATCGGAGTCTTGATCGCCCCCGGAAACACATTAACAACCTTGATACCTTTTCCCCTTGTCTCCTCACGCAACACGTTCATCAGCGCTTCCGCCCCGGATTTTGATGCGCTGTACGCAGCCGATTTTGCGTATGTTGCCCGCGCGGCGTAGGAAAGGATGTTCACGATCAAACCGGACTCCCGGCTCAGCATTGCGGGCAGGACCGCGCGAGTGGCCAGGAAGAGACCTCTCAGATTCGTGTCGACGACGTGATCGAATTCCTTAAGGCTCGTCGCGGAAAATTCCCGAAAGTACGTCACCCCAGCGCTGTTAATCAGAACATCGAGTCGGCTGTGTCGAGAGAAGATCCGATTCGCAACCGAGGACACTGCGCGCTCGCTTCGAACATCACACGGCTCGATGAAACATCTCCCCTTCTCGCCGCGAAGATCCCTCTTCAGTTTTCGGAGTTCGTCTTCACGGCGGGCCGATGCGACCACAAGATCGCCGTGCGAGACGTACTCATGCACGAGTGCCCGACCGATTCCCGAACTTGCTCCGGTTATCCAGATGATACGATTCTTCTTCATCTACGCGAGCGCAGGGCGGTCGATGAGCGTGAGAAACTCTAAGCGCGTCTTCTCGTCGGTCCGAAACGAGCCAAACATCGCGCTGGTAGTGGCGATCGAGTTTTGCTTCTCCACCCCCCGCATCATCATGCAGAGGTGGCGCGCTTCGATGACCACGCCCACGCCCTGAGGGCTCAGATGCTTATGAAGCGTCTCGGCGATTTGTTGTGTGAGTCTCTCCTGCACCTGGAGCCTGCGGGCGAACGCATCGACGATTCGCGGAAGCTTGCTGAGTCCGATGATTCTGCCCTTGGGGACATAGGCAATGTGGCATTTCCCGTAGAACGGAACGAGGTGATGTTCACAGAGGCTGAAGAAATCAATGTCTTTCACGATTACCATTTCGCTGTATTCTTCGCGAAACACGGCACCATTGATCACCTGCCTGATATCCACCCCGTATCCTTTTGTGAGAAACTCGTACATCTTTGAAACGCGTTCGGGGGTTCTTCGTAATCCTTCGCGTTTCGGATCCTCGCCGAGTTCGCTCAAGAGGGTCCTTATCGCCGCCTGCAGCTTCTTGTTTATTTTGGGAGAGTTCATTGCTCACCTCGGTATTCAATCACATTGTTCTCGGTCTCGTGCAAACGAATGGAGTAGAGAGTTCCTCCCTGGATCTTCGGCAGAAGAATCTGCCAAAATGCTTTCGCAAGATGTTCCGCGGTCGGGATGACCCCCGAGAGGAAATCGACGTCATGATTCAGATGTTTGTGATCGACTTTGTCAAGTATCTCCCGCTTGATGACCTCTTTCAGTTTCTTGAGATCGACGACATATCCGGTCTCTGGTTGAGGCTCGCCGGCAACGGTCACCTCAAGCACATAGTTGTGCCCATGTCCCATCGCATTGGCACATTTGTCGAACAGAAGCTCATTCTGTTCCGCCGAGAGTCTTGGGTTGAACAATCGATGGGAGGCGCTGAAGGTCGCCCGCCGTGTCACGTAGACCATGGCTCGTCACTCACTTTCCGGATTGGTTCACAGTACCTTTAGCACTTCTTCCACATGCCCATCCACCTTGACCTTTGGAAAGATGTGCGTAATCTTCCCACGCTCGTCGATGACGAACGTTGTCCGCTCGATTCCGAGGAACTTCCTCCCATACATCGACTTCTCCTTCCAAACGCCGTACGCTTTGAGGACCTTCTTCTCCTCGTCGCTGAGTAAAGAAAAACTGAGTCCTTGCTTCTGCGCGAAACGTGCGTGCGATTCAGGTCCGTCCGCGCTGATGCCGAGAACGATCGCCCCCTTCTTCTCTATCGTCCCCAGGTTCGCTTCGAAAAAGCATGCTTCCTTCGTGCAACCGGACGTATGATCTTTTGGATAGAAGTAAAGGACTACTTTCCTTCCCCTCAAGTTCTTCAGGGCGATCGTTTCACCGTCACCGGACGGAAGACTGAACAGGGGGGCTTTGTCACCGATCTTTAACATCTGCCGCTTCTCAGATCAAAGGGGGATGATAAGAATAAACACAATCGCCACCCCCACGAAAAAGTTGATCGCAAAGAGGGCCATCGACTGACGATGAAGGCTGGAAAACTCGCGTCGGTCGTCATGGTTCTCAAGGCCCTCTGAAGTCAACGCCGCGAGCCTTCGGCGAAGAACGTTGATTCGGTTGCCAAGCCTGATCTTCTCGTAAGCGGCCACGACAAGGCCGACGCTCACAAGCGCCATCACCACCCTCAACTTCAGTCCGACGGAAGAATCGAGGGCTATCAGTTGGAGGTAGAACGAAACAAGAAGGAGAAAGGCATTAGGAATAAAGATTGCAGCGAATCGCTGTAGAATGGGGGACATCAACTCTCCGGCGAGACGCTCCGAAGAGGTATTGCGGAAGATTGGCGGCGCAACGATGACAAAAATGGCGAAAGAACTTCCCACCCAGATGCAAAGAGAGAGGAACTGGAAAATGAGAAGAACGGAACTCGCCATCTCAGATTGTGAACCGGACTAAAACAAAGAAGAGTGATGGCAGTTCCTTACGACCGGACCTGCCCCGGGCCGTTAGTTGAGGGCCTCAACGGCTTTCGTGACCTCGTCGTACTCAGGCTCGACGCCGGGATTATCGGACACCCATATGAACCGCACGATGCCATCCCGGTCTAAAACAAACACCGAGCGTTTGGCGGTGGCATATCCAGCAAGCCCTGCGAAATTCGCCTGCACGACATCGTACTTCTGCACGGCAACTCGACTGAAATCCGAGAGCAGCGGAAACTGCAAGTTGTTCTGCAACGCGAAAGCTTTATTTGCAAACGGCGCATCGACACTAATTCCCACAATCTGCGCATCGATGTCGTTCAACTTGTTCATGGAATCGCGGAATGTGCACATCTCTTTAGTACACACGCCCGTGAATGCACCCGGGTAGAAAGCCAGAATAGTCTTCTTGCCTAACAACTCGCTCAGCGAGCGGAGTTTCTTCTCGGTGTCGTGAAGCGTGAACTCGGGCGCCTTGTCTCCGACCTTCAGTGGCATAGTCTTCTCCTCTGTGTATTCAGAATTTCACTACCGTGAAATTGGAAGGCCCGCAAACCGCCCTTCGACAACTGACCAATCCAGGTTCCGCATGAACGCCTCGATGTAGCTCTTGCGGTCTGTCGCATAGTCGAGGTAGTAGGCGTGTTCGTACGTGTCAAGAGCGACGATCGGCACGGCATTCCAGATCGGATAGGCGTTCTGGGCATCTCCCAGATAATTGAAGAACGACCCTCTGTCCGCATCGTACGCCAACCATACCCACCCTCGGGCGGCGAGTCCCGTGGCTTTAAAATCTCTCTCCCACGCTTCGTAGCTTCCGAAATCCCGTACGATGTATTCGAGAAGTTTCCCTCCAGGTCTCCCACCTTTTCCACCGAGATGATCGAAGTAGATCTCGTGATTCTTCACCCCCCCGACCGCAAAGGACAGTTCCACCTTAAGAACACGGAGAGGGCTGTAGATCTGATTCGCCTTGCTCAGGTCGACATTCCTCAAAGCCTCATGTATTTCGTTGGACTTGTTGACATACCCAACGTACAGCTTATAATGCTCCTCCATCGTGCGCTTCGAAATACCTTCCATCGAAAGTGTGGACGACTTTAGAAGCTTGGCAACGTAGACTTTGGGGATCGACTGCCCGGGATTCTCCGCTGCAGCCATAAGATCTGCGTCCAGCAAACCGGAGGCAAGTGCACCGAGAGAGGTCGCTTTCAAAAACGCTCTGCGCGAGTTCTTCATATCGATGAATGGGAAGGGAACCGAGCGACTACTCTTTGCTGAGGCATTCTTCGCACACACCGTAGAAATCGAGACGATGTGTCCGGATGTGACCGCCAACAGCCGGTTTCGCTCTGTCGTGCAAGTCTTCTTGCGGAGGGAGGTCAAGGTCCTTTACCACCCCACACTGCTCACAAATGAAATGATAGTGGTGCTCGA
This sequence comes from Bacteroidota bacterium, assembly GCA_003453835.1. Taxonomy (GTDB): domain Bacteria; phylum Bacteroidota; class Ignavibacteria; order UBA10030; family UBA10030; genus UBA10030. Next base: position 5,508 of record DMMN01000324.1, read on the forward strand.
CCATCGCATCGTATCGGCGCAAGCCCTCACCGAAATCCAATTCGCGGATCTTTCCCTGTTCTTTCAGGATGTGGAGGTTGCGATAGACGGTACCGAGAGAGATGCGAGGAATATGCTCTCTGACCTGATCATAGATCCACTCGGCGGTGGGATGAGATTTGGTACGCCGGAGAACCAGAAAGATCTTTTCCCGTTGTCTGCTTCGTTTTGTTCCGAGGACTTCCATAGCTATTAACTCTTTGTGAAATAAGGTGTTGCAAATATATCGAAATACGTCAGGAATGTCAAGGAATGAAAATACCGCCTTCCACCGTTTGATCTGGCGTGCCCTGATTTCCTTCAACGGATAACTTGATCCTGTCCGCTTCCCTGAAAAGCTGTCGTGCCTCAATGTGGAGAACGTCATCACGCGATGTCCTAACAACACTCCGGAAGGTCGTACGCGTTCCCAAGATTCCCCACGCACGATGAATAAATAGAGCAATGATCAACGAGGGGTCGCCTTCCGATCCTTGCGCTCACGCCGCCGCATGTGGACAACTCCGATGGACAGGCGAAGAGGATGTTCTCCAGCTTCGGTTGTTACAGGAGGTGGAGTAGTCTGCCGAAAGGACTATCGAGATGAAGCACGTGAGGGCTTCGAATCGAAACGATCGATCCTAAAACAAGGGAGCGTCGGATGACTCAAGCAGGCAAGATTGGATTTTATCCGCTTTCTGGCTATATTGTCGCCGCACTTTTGTGCGTGGCAATCATGGAAGGGTGCGAGAGTGGTTGAATCGGCCGGTCTCGAAAACCGGAATGCCCGCAAGGGTATCGAGGGTTCGANNGGGTTCGAATCCCTCCCCTTCCGCTTCGGGAACTTGTAGCACGCGAATCTCCAGATACTTCCCGAACCGCGGGACCTATTTCTTCGCCGTCGCGAATCCTTTTCTCTGCATCGAACCCCACGACTTCTTTCCTCTGAAGTAATCCCAGAATGCCCTCACCCTCCACCACATGGTGAGCTGACGGTAGCCAAAGTTCTCCAGCACGCCAACCGCAATCAGGAGTGCCAGGTCACCGGGATTCGGGTATCGTTGGAACGACATTTCTTCGAGTAGAACAGCCCCAACAGAATACATCACGCCGTAGAACATCCCCACAATGAAGAAGAGGAGGAGAAGATTCAAATCGAGTCCGCCCACAACTATGAGTAGCAGGAGCACGGCATATCCGGAGAACTCCACAAGAGGTCCGAGCAACTCGAAGAGGGCGAAGTACGGCATCGCGCCCAGCCCGATGACCCCGTATCGGGGATTTAAAATCATGTCCCGATGGATCAGCAGCGTATCGAGCAATCCGCGATGCCAACGGTTCCGCTGACGTGAGAGGACGGAAAGCGTATCAGGAGCTTCGGTCCAGCAGACGGGGTCCGGGACGAACGCAATCCGGTACGGCTCGTTCTTTTCGCGTTTCAAACGGTGCAGACGAACAACGAGCTCCAAATCTTCGCCAACGGTATCGTGTTTGTAGCCACCCACTTCGACGACGGCCGACCTCTTGAACAGACCGAACGCTCCCGAAATAATGAGCAGTCCGTTGTGACCATGCCAAAACATTCTTCCGGAGAGAAACGCCCGAAAGTACTCCACCACCTGAAACACTGGCAGGAGCTGGGTCGAAAGGCCCACCTTTACCACCCGACCGTTCACGACCTCACAGCCGTTCGCGATGCGCACGATCCCTCCGACCGCCACCATCGTGCGATCTTCAAGGAACGGCTTCACCACCTTTTGGAGCGCGTCGTCTTCCAGAACGGAATCGGCGTCAATACAGCAGACATACGCATATCTGGCAACGTTGATGCCGACATTGAGGGCGTCCGCCTTACCACCATTTTCCTTGTCCACAACCACAAGGTTCTTGTATTCCGGTTTCTTCGATCGGTACAGCCCGCGGACAGGTTTCGCCGCAATGAGGGGATGATAGGTCGCCTTCGAGCGATACATGCCGAATTCGTTCACGAGCCGTTCGAGCGTGTTGTCTTTCGAGCCATCGTTGATGACGACCACTTCGTACTTGCCATAGTTCATTTTGAGCAGGCTCTTGACGCTCTCGGATACTGTCGCCTCTTCGTTGTAGGCGGGCGCCAGTATCGATACCGGCGGCGTAAGCTCCGATTGAACCATCAACCGATAGTTGCTGAAAGAATTGTGGCGCAGATAGATGACGATCTCACGAAACGAAAGGACGAGAAAGAGCGTGTACGCGAGATTCAGACAGATGAAATACGTGATGACGAAGACCGCATATCCATACAGCACCGTTTCGAGATAGACGAGCATGATACGTTACCTCACCTCCATTTCAAGCCCGGCTTCCTCAAGTGCTTCCTGTGCTACTGCTCTCGTCGATTCATCACTTTCGGCCGAAAGCAGGTTCAACCTCTCTACTCCGAGCTTTCCGCAGCCGGCGAGGGCCCGAGCTGCCACAACTCTCTCGCCACGTTCTCCACGTCTCAGTCTTTGCTCCAAGAGTGGAACTGCAGCGCCGGACCCTATTCGACCCAATGCCTCGAGAGCCTTGGTACGAACGTGCGGGATTCGACTTTCGGCGAGCGCGAGCAAGGTACTCTCAGACCTTCCGTCACCAAGACGTCCAAGCGCCTCAGCCGCCTTTGCCTCGACATAGGAATTCGGATACTCTTGAACGATCTTCATCAATGGCTCCACTGCCGAGACGAATCCAATCTGTGCGAGCATCTCGATGGAAAACAAGACCACGGATTGGTCCGGTGAGCTGAGGGCCTCGACGAGAAACGGAACGGCGCTTTCCTTGAATTCCATGATGATCACGGAAAGCTCGATCTCGCTCCATTGCGATAGATTCTTGCTCAGGCGAAGGATGGTCCGCAGAGCATCAACGCCAACAAGAACCATGAGAGATTGCATTGCCTGATTGCGAACATCAAGGTGTTCATCCTCGAGCGCAGCCGTGAGTTTGACGATCCCCTTTCGAGCTTTCAGCAAGCCGAGATCACGCGCAGCCTGTGCACGGACCCACCACTGTTTGCTCTCCATCTGTTCCAGCGCCCGTTCGACGTAACCGAAAGAGTAGAAGATATAAATCAGTCGCTGGGAGGTCTCACCCGTCAGATCCTTGGCGTAGTCTGTCAGTACGTCATGGATAGCTTCGTAGTGGAGTCTCTGCTTTCTGGCGGAAAGCTTTTCGAGTTCCCCCTTGATTGGTTCGATACTGGACTCGTACTGGTCGAAGATGGCACTCGTCTTCGATCCGGCGGGTAGGGGTGGAAGATCGCGCAACAACAGGTCTGCAAAGATCGCGGAATAGTATCGGGTGATTCTGCCCCCTCTGCTGGATCTCGCAATACCGACCGCCTTGTGGATCACCAGACCAATCGACATAGCGATGACGAAAAAGGTCGCGAGCGCTGCGAACGCAATGACAACGAAGAACTGAACGGGAAAAGAGAAATCCATGTTCCTTAGAAGAGCAGAGAGAGGGTAAGGGTAAGCTGGTGAGCGTCTGAGGAATTCTCGCGGCGTGTAAATTGGTACTGCGCGTCCGTGGCGATGAGTTTATGAAGCCTTGACTTCATTCCGAGAAGATATCCCGAGGACTTCGACTCGGTGATCTCGCGAAGCGTCGTGGCACGAAACGCCTCGGCACCGGCAAATCCGCCCAGCCTGACTTTCGAACTCTCCCCCAGTTGATAGAAGAGTGTCAGCACCACGGATGTCGATGTGCTTCCGGAGGAAGAGGTACTCCAATAGAGACGCGGCGTAATCCAGCTTGCCGCGCCGAAGTAGATCGTCAATCCGGGAGAAAAGATATGCACGTTGGATGAATCGAATTCCATGTAGCGGTAGCCGGCCACTCCCTCGAGATTTCGAAAGAGGAGCCGATCCAACTCCGCCGAGATGTCGAATTCCGGCACCACCGTAGCGTTCGGTGAAATGACTCCCTGAAGAAAGATACCAGTTCCGAAGGAGGGATTGACGTAGGCTCCGATTCCGAACCTCGTATCAGTCTTCGAAAATCTCGTCACTCTGCTGAAATGAGCATACGGCTTCCACACGGGATCGAGTGCGGCGTAGTATTCGAAGGCCAACAACTGGTGACTCGACCTCCCCGTCTCGATGAAGGATTCATTCTGACCTTGGAGGAGGACCTCATGCGTTGCCTGATACGTAAGCCGATAGACTTCCGCTCGAGCTTCGGCATCTCCCGGGCTGAGCAGAGCAACTCGCTGATACCAGGTGAGCGCGGATTCGCTCCGACCAAGTTGGACCGAGGAACGCGCGAGTCCACGGAGAATCTCGAGGGATGTCGGATCCAATTGTAAGGCTCTCTCGTAGGATGCCAATGCCTCTTGGGACCGGCCGCTCCATAGCTGCACGTTGGCAAGGAGCACGACATACGAAGGTGATGCGGAGTCCTCTCTTACGAGCTGTTCGACGAACTTCAGAGACCGATCGTGTCGTCCCATCCAGGCAAGCACTTGCGCTGTCCCAAAACGTGCATCCGGATGGCCGGGATCGGCAGAAAGAATGAAATCATACTGTGAGAGGGCTTCGTCGTATCTCTGATCCCACGAGAGCAGGCGGGCATAGAAGACTCTCGCGTCATGGTGTTGGGGATGCCGGGAGAGGAGCGTGCGAAGAGAACTCTGAGCGGCTCGCGTATCACCCGTCCGCTCCTGACGAACCGCAGCGGAAAGCAAACTGTCCGGGTCCTGCGCGGCGACAACTGTCGAGAAAGAAGCGAGAAGACCTAAGATGCGGGATAAGGCTGCAAGAGAAGATCGCGCACGAGCGAGAACACCATCATCCAAATCAACCTCTCGTCTGCTTCGTTCGGAGAAGGACAGTCTTGACACGTGCTGCGAGCTCATTTGGACTGAAGGGTTTNNTGGTAATATAGTCATCCGCCCCCAGTTCAAGCCCTTTCAGCACTTCATCTTCTTTGCTCTGGGCGGTAACAAGAAGAACGGGGATTCGTTTTGTTTCTTCGTTCTGCTTGAGGGCGGCGAGAACCTCGAATCCGGTCATCAACGGCATCATCACATCCAGCAAAACAAGATCCGGTTTCAGCTCGACGGCTTTCTTTAGCGCGGCGGCCCCGTCCGCGACACTGACAACAGTGTAGCCGCTATTCCGAAGTTTGTACTCAATGAGGCTCCGAATAGTCTGTTGATCTTCCGCAACGAGAATAGTCTGAGCCATAACGATCACCGGCAGTAGAACGATTGAACATCTCGCAGCACTCACGTGACGTGCAAAAGTATGAAAAGTTGGCACAAAATCAAAGCTCGTTGCATCTCGACCATTCTTTTCCTAACATGGCCGCCGTCCAAGGCTCTCTTGGAGAGGTGCAGGAGTGGTTGAACNNAGTGGCTGACGTTCACGTGGGTTCGCCGTCTGTTCCGCCGCAAGCGGAACGGTGGAGGAAACTTGACAATCCACCGCTTTGTTGGCGGACTACCCTGCCGGCCAACGAAGTTGCCGATGTTCAGGTGGGTTTGCCTGCTAACTTCGCGAATAATGCTGCACGAGACGGAGAATCACGATCCGCCTCTCCTATGGCGGACCAACTTCTCCAATGAGTCCGGTTATCGGTGGCCGTCACTTACTTTCAGAAGGTAAGTTCGTATGAAGCGCCTCCCGTTTTTCCCCCTGTTCGTGTTCTTCGTTGCGAACTCCACGATCGCCTCATCACAGTCCGTCGTTTCCATCAGAATTGACGGAACCATCAATCCTGCGGCAGCTCAGTTCATTCATAACGGGATTGAACATGCCTACGAGACAGAAGCAGCATGTCTCGTCATCCAACTGAACACACCGGGCGGGCTCCTGAAATCGACCCGCGTCATTGTCAGCGACATCCTTACGTCAAAGGTTCCGGTCGTGGTCTATGTTTCCCCGGGTGGATCTCAATCTGCGTCTGCCGGAGTGTTCATTACGCTGGCCGGGCACATAGCGGCCATGGCGCCGGGAACGAACATCGGCGCGGCGCATCCGGTTTCGCTTCAGGGCGAACAGGATTCCGTGATGACGGAAAAAGCCACAAACGATGCTGCAGCGTTCATCAGAACTATTGCCGAGAAGCGAAACCGCAACCTGGCTTGGGCGGAAGAAGCCGTCCGGAAAAGCATCTCGATAACTGAAACCGAGGCGCTCGGGAAGAATGTCATCGACCTCGTAGCAAGAAACCTCGACAGCCTGCTTGTTCAAATCGACGGGAAATCCGTGGAGGTCGCGTCGGGCAAAGTGACTCTTCACACAAAAGGGGCAACGATCGAACAAATCGAGATGGGTTTCTCGGAAAAGATTCTCGACATCCTGAGTGATCCGAACATCGCCTACATTCTCCTCCTTCTCGGTGTCTATGGCCTCCTCTTCGAGCTCTACAACCCCGGTTCCATACTGCCCGGAGTCGTAGGCGGCATCAGCATTATTCTCGCGTTCTATTCCCTCCATACCCTGCCGATCAACTATGCGGGACTCGCGCTCATTCTTTTTGCAGTCGTCCTCTTCATTGCAGAGATCAAAGTGATGAGCTACGGACTCTTGACCGTGGGGGGGGTTGTATCCCTCCTCCTCGGCTCTATGATGCTTATTCGATCCGACTCGACGTTGGAATTCTTTTCGATCTCCTGGTCTGTCATCATCACAACAACGGCACTGAGTCTTGTCTTCTTCTCGTTCATCATCGGGCTTGGTATCAAGGCACAGGGACGCAAGCCCGCCACCGGCACCGAGGGGATCGTTGGAGAGGTCGGGGAGGCGTTGACGGTATTAAATCCGAACGGACAGGTGAGAGTTCATGGGGAAGTCTGGAACGCGTACACTCGTTCGGGCAAGATTCAGAAAGGTGAAAAGATACGAGTTGTCTCGATGGAGAACCTCACGCTACAGGTTGAACCGAAAACATAGTGTTTTCCCACTTGGAAAGGAGACTTCTATGCAGGTATTTCAGACTCTCATCATCGTCGGGGTTATCTTCGTGGTTATCGTCATCACGAATGCGATCCGGATTCTGCGGGAATACGAACGCGGGGTGGTGTTTCGGCTTGGCCGGCTTATCGCCGTGAAAGGCCCGGGACTCATCTTGCTCTGGCCATTCATCGATAAGATGGTCAAAGTCAGCTTGCGGACGGTCGTCATGGATGTTCCACCTCAAGACATCATCACCCAGGACAACGTTTCCCTGAAGGTCAATGCGGTCGTCTATTTTCGCGTGATGCAGCCTCAGAAAGCGATCGTCGATGTTGAAAATTACCTTTTCGCCACATCGCAGCTTTCGCAGACCACCTTGAGGAGCGTTCTTGGCCAGTCCGAGCTTGATGACCTGCTCTCACAACGGGAGAAGATCAATCAAAAGTTACAGCAGATTATCGATAGCCACACGGAGCCATGGGGCATCAAGGTCTCCACGGTCGAGGTGAAGCAGATTGATCTGCCTCAGGAGATGCAGCGCGCCATGGCCAAGCAGGCGGAGGCAGAGCGCGAACGTCGGTCAAAAGTTATTGCTGCCGAGGGGGAATTCCAGGCCTCCCAGCGATTGGCAGACGCCGCCAGGATTCTGAGCGACCAACCCAGCGCGCTGACTCTTCGCTATCTCCAGACTCTCCGTGAGATCGCGACGGAGAACAACTCCACCACCATTTTCCCCGTCCCCATCGATCTCCTGAAGCCGTTTCTCAATGTGGACGTGAAGAAGAAAGCTTGAGCACTCACAGGCCGTAACACGCTCAATGGAGGTTGCCCTCTACGGACAGAATGAAAGACAGAACGTCGTTGCCGTTCAACAACTGAACGAGCAACAAGTCAGAATCTATGTTCGATCCGACGGGAAGGTCTCTCACGAAGATGTCGAGTTCTTCCCGTTCTTTTTTCTCGCCGATCCTGAGTTCCTCGATGGCTTTCCTCACCGCATCTGGCTCAAGGAGCTCGCCGGCCACAACTTCTTCAGATTCATTGCTGCTTTTTCCCGCTGGAATGACATGTGGGAGGCCGTCCGTTTTGTCCTGAACAATTACAACAAGACCGCACCGAAACGGGCAACAAGCTACACCGAGACGGATGCCTTGCTGCTCCGACCCGATCCCGTCACTCAGTATCTGCTGCAGTCCGGAATGACGTTGTTCAAGGGAATGACGTTTGCCGATCTCCATCGACTGCAGATCGGCATTCAGACGCTCTCCAAATCGCGCCGTCCGAGCGATCCCAGAAAGACAGAAGATCGAATCGTCGTCATCGCTCTTGCCGACAGCAGAGGCTGGAACCACTACCTCGACGCCCGCAAACTTGGGGAACGAGAAATGTTGGAGGGAGTGGTTCGAATCATTCGCGAGAGGGATCCCGACGTCATCGAGGGACACAACGTCTACAGTCACGATCTCCCCTATCTCTTGAAGCGCTGCGAAATTCACGAGGTCGAGCCGGCCATCGGTCGAGATGGCTCCATCGTCAAGTCGTACTCCCCTCGAGGAGGAACTGTTGACCGGANNTTGAAGTGGCGGGCCGGCATGTCGTCGACACTTCACTTCTCGCGCAACAGTACGACTTCTCAAAGCGGAGCCTTGAAGCCTTCAGCCTTCAACACCTCGTGCAGCATTTCGGATTCGGATCAAAAGGCCGGACGTTTGTGCCGCGAGAGAGGACGACATCGCTCTGGTCTGAACACCCGGAGGTTGTGGTCCGGCATGCAACCGAGGAGGTGCAGGACATTCGGAAGCTCAGTGATCACCTCTCGCCGAGTTATTTCTTTCTGGCGCAGATGTGCCCGCTCTCGTACGGCACAGTGAGTCGAACAGGGAGCGCAATCAAGATCGAGCTGCTGATGGTGCGCGAATACATTCGACAGAAGCACTCCGTTCCAAAGCCACAAACCGGAACCCAGACAACGGGTGGATTTACCGATCTCTTTGCGACCGGAATCTTGAGCAACGTCATCCACGCCGACTTCGAATCGTTGTACCCCTTGATCATGCTCACGCGTCAGATCAAGCCGAGCAGTGATGAACTCGGCATGTTCCAGATTCTGCTCGGCGAGTTGACGAGAGAGCGGATCGAGGCGAAACACCGAATGCAACGCACTCAAGAGGAGAACGCGAGAACCAAGGAAGATGCCTTCCAGTCTTCCTTGAAGATTCTCATCAACTCGTTCTACGGGTACTTGGGATATGGAAAGGGAATCTTCAACGACTTTCAGAGGGCAGACCAAGTGACTCTCGAAGGCCGGGAGTTGCTGAAATCGATCATCAGACAGGTGGAATTGCACAACGGTTTGGTCATCGAGGTCGATACGGATGGTCTTTTTTTCTCGCCTCCCGATAACGTGCGCGGAGAAGAGCTCGAGGAAGTGTTTGTCTCCAAGATCTCCTCGTCCACACCGGAAGGCATTCATCTGGCCCTGGTCGGACGATACAAAAAGATGCTGAGTTACAAGAAGAAGAACTATGCTCTTCTCGGTTTTGACAATTCGCTATCCATTAAAGGGAGCGCGTTGATTTCGAGGAGCATGGAACGATTCGTGCGGCGCTACATCCGGAGTTGCATCGAGCTTCTGCTGCACGAGAACATCGCGGAGCTGCACGATCTTTTCGTCTCCTATCATCGGAGCATAACGGCTCATGAATGGGAGGCGCTGGATTTTGCACGGACGGAGACGATTCGTGACACGATGGAAGCGTATGACCTGGAAATCAAGGAGGGCTCGCGCAAGCCCGGCGCCGCGTACGAAGTTGTGAAGAAAGCAGAAGTTCCGGTGAGGCCCGGCGATCGGGTAACCTATTACGTTACCGGCAGTCACCCCGGAGTGAAGATTATCGAGAATTGTCGCTTGGCCGAGGAGTGGGATCGGAATTTCCCCGACGAGAACACCGCCCACTATCTGGAACGGCTGGAGGAGTCATCGAAGAAGTTTGAACCGTTCTTCGAGCGCGAGGACTTCAAGAAGGTGTTTTCCTCGGACGACTTGTTCGGATTCAGCGCAGAAGGAATAAAAATCATCAACAAATTCAAGGGTACTCTTGGGGAGCCCCCCTCCAGCGAAGAGGAGTCCTCCGAGATCGGCATCTGGCTTGACGATCAGCCTGAGGAGGGGACGTAGTGCGCGGAAAACCCCCTGACTTGCTTTTTTATTCAACAAGTGCTATACTCGCGCTGTAATTCACCAACACCGTTTTTGTTTCAAAGTCGTTTTGGCTCTGTCTCTACGAAAGGTAACTTGCACGGACCTTCGGCGGAGAACTCTACCAAGCTTCACAATGAAAGGTCGTCCCCGAGAGCGGCGTCTTTCGTTTTTGAGAGACAAAAATTAGGTGTACATGTTCAACACTATAAGGAAGAAGTAGCCTTATGGAACAAGGTACAGTCAAATGGTTCAACAATGCCAAAGGATACGGCTTCATTAAGCGGAGTACCGGTGAGGACGTGTTCGTGCATTACAAGTCCATCAACGGCGAAGGCTACAAGACGCTCAAGGAGGGCGAGACTGTAGAGTTCGAAGTTGAACAGGGCGCCAAGGGCTTGCAGGCAATAAACGTTGTCAAGAAAGCCTAATTTCAGCCTCTCAAAAAAGCATTTCATCCCGTTCGAAGTCGGAACGGGATTTTTGTTGTTCGCTCGTGATTATTTCTTTGAAAGAGAAAGCAAAAAAGCCCACAACGTAATTCGTGGGCTTTCGTCTACACAGCGCGCGGGCAGGACACGGACTCAACCACTCACGGGGTGCGTCTCTCTCCCTCGCTCTTGAACGCATGCGCGAACGTACTCAACAATCTGAATCGTCGAAGCTCCCGGGGTAAACAACTCCCCAACACCCATCCTTTTCAGCTCAGCGATGTCTTTCTCGGGGATGATCCCTCCTCCAAACAGCACAACATCGCTCAAACCCTTCTGCTTCATCAACTGTGACACCTTTGGAAAGATCGTCATGTGCGCCCCGCTCAGGAGACTAATCCCGATCGCATCCACATCCTCCTGAAGCGCAGCTTCAACAATCATTTCGGGAGTCTTCCGTAAACCGGTGTAGATGACTTCCATTCCGGCATCTCGCAGGGCGGCAGCGACTACCTTTGCGCCACGATCATGACCATCCAACCCTGCCTTCGCAACGAGTACCCGAATCTTTCTCTCCATGTTTTCACGCCGACAGTTCGTTGTTCATCGATCCAGAGTCTTCAAGAACTCTTGAAGTGTAACGTAGAATTTCGTAAGCGGAAACCCTACGACATTGTAGAAGCATCCCTCGACGCGCTGGACAAAGACGGCCCCGTAGTCATCCTGGATGCCGTATGCACCGGCCTTGTCCATCGGTGATCCGGAGGCTACGTATCCTCTAATCTCTTCCTCACTGAGTCGGCGGAAAAGGACTTTTGTCTTCTCGATATCTACGACGTATCTCCCCGATCGCCCATCGACAAGTGCGAATGCCGTGAGGACGATGTGCTCTCTCCCGCTTAACAATTTCAACATCCGGACTGCGTGCGGCTTGCTGCGCGGTTTGCCGAGTATCCGGTTTCCGACGACAACGATGGTATCCGCTCCGACGACAATTCCCTCCCGAACTTGAGAGGCAATCTCACGGGCCTTCTCAAGAGCAATCCGTTTCGCATTGTGCGCAGGTGATTCATTGCGGGAGAACCTCTCAGCAACTCTGCTTGCTCTGACGGTGAACTTAAAGCCAATTTGTCTGAGAAGCAATCGTCGCCGGGGCGATTTGGAGGCGAGAATCAGTGAAGGGAAACCCATAGACCTCGAAAAACAAAAAAAGCGATACAAGTATCGCTTTCTCACATGTCGCTCTCACCAGGAAGTTCTTAGCGGAACATTGCCTTGATGCTGCCCCACGTCCGTTTCGCGGCAGAAGTTGTCGACGAAGTTCTTGTAATATCTGAATCGAAAATCGCGCCGCTCTGGAAAACCACCCTCACCTTGTACGCAAAGACATTGCCCGCAGTCTTGAACACGGACTGGTCAACGAATTCATAGCTTGAGTTGTTCCCTCGAAGGCTCGACTGCTCAATCGAACCCACCTTCATGAAATCCCCAAGAACTCCTCCGACAATCTGCGATCTCCAGACTTCGAACCGCATAACGCCCGTCTCATCTTCCGTCTGCCAACTGACTTTGATGTGACCTTCATGCGTGGGGTAGGCCGTTGGAGAATTCTTAATGACTCCCCCCCATAACATCGTGAGCGGGACGAGGAACGAGAGAAGACCGAGTTGAATGGTGCGCCTCATAGTTGCCGCTAATGTAAATCTTGGTCAGGTAAAACACAAGAACTATTTTTTCTTTTTCACCCGGAGGCCGGACGGATTGATTGCCCGGTCTCCAGGAGAAACTGCCGGCAATCGGCCCACCCCCCTGTCCGGGCCGATCCAGATAGAATGGAAGCGAAGACACGTATGTATCCCTATGTCCCGGTACCTCTACATCGGATTCTCAGAACTTGAAAGAACAGGTCAGGCCGGTGACAGTTCCGAAACGAGTAATCCCGCAAGGATCAATCCGCCGCCTACGATGCCAAGAAATCCGATCACTTCCCCCAACACCAGATAGGCAAAGACCGCTGCTATGACGGGCTCGATTGAAAAGATAACGGCGCTGCGGGTGGGGGTGGAGTCTTTTTGGAACTTCATCTGAACATAGATGGCAACCACGGTCGCAAAGACTGCCAGGTAAGCAAGCGAAAGGAGATACGTCGGTTCCGTCCTGAACAACGTCGTCTCGAAAGCAGCGGCGGCGACTCCCCCGAAAATCGAGTTGACCACAAACTGCACTAGCGTAATCTGCGCGGCGTCGTGATCTTTCGTGAAGACGTCTACGTAAACGATGTAGAGCCCAAACACTGCGGCACAGACAAGTGTGAGCGCATCTCCAATATTAAATTCAGATCCCACCGGAGAGGTCAGGAAGTACAATCCGACGGTCACGAGGGCAATCCCGGCAACGTTCCCCCACTTGGGCGCCCTCCGTTCGATCAACAGTTGGCAAATGGGAGTGAAGACCACCATCATTCCTGTGATGAATGCGGATTTGGAAGCCGTCGTGTACTGGAGACCAATGGTCTGGGTGATGAATCCGGCAAATAACAGCACTCCAAGGACTGACCCTCTCATGATGGTCAATCGGCCCAGCCCTTTCAGACTGTTTCGAAACACGATGGCCATCAGCAGAGCGGCAACACCGAAGCGGATTCCGACATAGAGAAACGGAGAGATGCCGTCGAGGAGGTGTTTCGTTGTGACGAACGTACTGCCCCAGATAAACGTGATGGAAAAGAGAGCAAGTTCAGCTTTGGAACGCGGGGTCATTCGAAGCGGATATGGTTGATTCGTTTAGAAGGCGTGAACGGGCCTACCGAAATCATCCTCAAGACGGGACCCGGACCTGTTTGTGTCGGACTATTGTGACCCGACAGATGGATAGGATTGGAAGAGGCGACCCCACTGAGAGGACTCCATCCACTTTGTAAAGACTTTCCGATCTTTCAGCGGCCATCGATAGTAGTCGTGATATGCCTCCGAACCGAAGATGAAGAAGTGAACAAGCGGGGTCCTGAAGAAGAGATTCTGAAATCGTCTAAGCGGGCTAAACCAGAGCAGATCGCCGATCATACTTGCGCCATTATCTCCAACAGAAAATTTCCAGTTCTCATTGGAGACATCAGCGCCGATCACCCTGATCTCCCTCGGATCGCCGCAACCCAGGCCGCGCTGGTGGGCGAGGTTGATGTACGGAATCTGAAGCGGATCGAATCCCATCAGTTTTGCTGCAACGGCATCCACGGCCACCTGATCGGCGCCCGCCAGGATGATGTTCTTTTCCACGGGAAACATCGTTCGAGGCCCGGGACCGTTGCCTGCCGTGGTCCCGTCCATAATGGCAAACAAGCCGGTGTGAATCTCTTTTTGAATCGCCAACAGATCGACGAGTGTTTCGTGGATCCAAGAATGCGTGTAATGACGGTACGTATTCAGCAAACCACCGAACGCGTTCTTCATCGCCCCCGTCGTCGTGGTGTAGATATGACATTTCACGGTTGGAAGGTGGACGATGTTCTTGCCGGAGAAGAAGTCGGGGATGCGAATCCCCTCCGGATAAATCTGGTCGAGCACAAGCATCGATGTCCGGGGTTTGAGCTCGATCCACTTCATATCCTCATCCCTGAAATTGAACCGGACAGGGATATCGTGCTTGCGGAACACCGGCACGTACTTGTTCAGGTCCTCCCCCTTGAAGGCGTCCGTCACGACGGTCATATTCTGCACGGCGACGAGGTTTTCGAATCCGGCTTTCTTCAAACCGAGAACCGTTCCCTCTAATTGCCAGGGAGTCGTATTCGCGCCGGGAAACGGAAAATGCCATGAGATGTTGTCTTTGAGGATTGTCGTCGCCTTCCCGTCCAAAGCCNNGGTGATTTTGGTACGGGCAATTTCATCGCGTTAGAACCAAACCTTTAGTTCATCGAAATAGATTATGATGACGCAAACAAGAAACCACGCCGCAATGTTGAGAAGCATAGGCACATCGGTGGCGAGGAGATGCGTCGGGTTGTCATCCGTCTTGCGAATCCGAACGATGTAAAGATAGCGAAAGATGCCAAACAAGACAAACACCGTTGTGAAGATCAGGTTTTCCGTTCCAAACACCGTGACCGTTCGTTCGGCGACGGTGTACAGAGCGTACGAGATCGCCATGCCGGCGGCAGTGATTGTCATCATTTGATCGACAAACCCAAGGTCGTACTCCCGCAAGACTGCCCTCCCCTCATATCCTTCCGTATTCTGCATCAGGAGCATCTCTCCCCGCCGCTTGGAAATGGCAAGGAAC
>DMMN01000079.1 GCA_003453835.1 Bacteroidota bacterium
CTCCGCAAGGGCAGCATAATAGGACTCCTCCCGGGCATCGCCACGTTTGGTGATGGATGCTACTTTGTTGATGTATGTCTCAATCATTTTCATTCCGGTTGGGGTTTGAAGTCAATCAGAACGGGCGGTTGCATATAAATTGCGGAATTCGGAAAGCGAGTTTTCCTTGTCCCGACGTAACCGTCGAGACGAACCTCGGAAGAAAGACTAAAAAAGAGTACTGATTCCGAACGAGGAATGCAACACTTCGGAGAAGATGACCGGTTTACGGATTCACACCACCAACATCTTCGGTTCCGTCATCGCCTCGATTGCGTAGCGAACACCTTCGCTACCGAAGCCGGAATCCTTCACACCACCGTACGGCATGTTGTCGACGCGAAAGGTTGGATTGTCGTTCACAATCACCGCCCCGACTTCGAGCGTTCTGAACGCGTGCAGAATGTTCTTGAAATCGTTCGTGAAGATGCCGGCCTGAAGTCCAAATGCTGAATCGTTCACTCCCGCAACAGCTTCATCAATCGATCTGAACTTATGAAGCGTGACCACGGGGCCAAATACTTCTTCGCAGAACACTTTCGATGTGCGAGAAACGCCGCTGAGGACCGTCGGCTCGAGGACCCGTCCGGAGGTCTTGCCACCCGTCAGGATCACGGCCCCCTCCCCCACAGCATCGGCGATCCAGCCTGTGATTCGCTCCAGGGCTGCGTCATTGATCACCGGACCGACGACTGTTTCCGGGCCTTTCGGATTGCCGGTCTTCAAAGCCTTTGCAGCCGCCAGAAATCTCTCGACATAAGTGTCAAAGAGGTCTTCGTGAATGAAGATGCGCTGGACCTTGATGCACACCTGTCCCGCATTTGCGAAGGCACCAAGTGCATTCTTTTTGACGGCATCGTCCAGATTCGCTGACTTGTCGACGATAACGCCTGCGTTGCCGCCGAGCTCGAGCAGGACTTTCTTCTTTCCTGCCACCGATTTCAGTTTCCAGCCCACCGCGGGGCTCCCGGTGAAACTGAGCATCTTGATGCGCGGGTCGGCCACCAGTTTCTCCGCTACGCTGTTTGCGCACGGCAAAAAGCTGAGCGCCTCCTTCGGATACCCGGACGTCTCGAAGAGACGCGCCAAGCGAAGGCTTGTGAGCGGAGCCTGCGGCGGCGGTTTCAGAATGAACGCATTGCCGCTTGCGATCGCCGGGGCCAACTTGTGCGCAACAAGATTGAGCGGAAAATTGAAAGGGGCAATTCCCAGAACAATCCCGATCGGGAATCGACGAACAATGCCGAAGCGATCCTGCGCCTGCGCCGTCAAATCAAGAGGCACCACTTCCCCGCCAATCCGTTTCGCCTCTTCTGCGGCGAGCTGAAACGTCATGACGGCTCTGTCAACTTCCGCCCGCGAAAACTGGATCGGCTTCCCAACTTCCGCCGTCATGAGCTGCGCGAACTCTTCTTTCTCATCTCTCAATGACTGAGAAACAGAAGAGAGGATGTCCGATCGTTGATAGCTCTGGAGTGATCGCGTTTCTTGAAATCCACGCAAGGCCCGCACGACCGCCTCATCGGCCTCCGTTTCCGACGCGAGACAGACTTTCCCAACGAGAGAATCGTCGAATGGGTTGTGAATCTCAGAGACGGCTTCGCCCGTTCGCCAATCTCCTCCGAGCAGAAACGGTTGAGGTGAGGCAGACATGGTCAAGTACGGATTTTCCGGTGACTCGTGGGACTCATTCAGTCCGTCAACAGCTTCTTCAGCTCTGCTACGATTTCGCCCTTCGCCACCATCGTTCGCACCCCCGTCTTGCGGCGCTTGATCTCAAGTTGGCCGTTCTTCAATCCCTTCTCTCCAACGATCACCTGAAACGGCACGCCGAGTAAGTCGGCGTCCTTGAACTTGAAGCCGGGAGAAACGTTCGCGCGGTCATCGAAGAGCGTCTCGATCCCCGCCTCCGTCAGTTGCCGGTAAACCTGGTTTGCCGCCATGACGGTATCTTTGCTGTTCATGCTCACGGCAATCACGTGCACGTGGTACGGGGCCAGGGCTTTGTGCCAGATGATCCCGTTCTCGTCGTGGCTTTGCTCGATGTGGCACGCGATGATGCGTTCGATGCCGATGCCGTAGCTCCCCATGATGACCGGCTTCGCCTGGCCGTTCTCGTCGAGGAAAGATACGTTGAGCGCTTCGGAGTATTTTGTGCCGAGCTTGAAGATGTGCCCAAGCTCGATCGCGTTTGCCACTTTCAAAGGCGAACCACACTTCAGGCAAGACTCACCGGACTCAACCGTGCGGAGATCGAAATAGCCGTCCAGCACCACATCCCGCTTCATGTCAATGTTGCCGAGATGGTAGTCGTTTCGATTCGCACCGCTGATCAGATCATTTGCCGCATCCAGACGCTTATCCGCGATAACGCGGAATCCTTTGAGATTGACCGGCCCGATCGAGCCGCCATCCGCACCGGTCAATCCCATCAACTCGGCAGCGTCAATCGACCGCACATCACCTCCCCCAAGCGCCGAAGACAGTTTCGACTCATTGAGCTGATCGTTCCCTGCCATGAGAACCAGCACCGGCTTTCCGTTGTGTCGTACGACCACGGACTTGGCGAGTCGTTCGTGAGGCACCTTGAGAAACTCCGCAAGCTCATCGATGGTGCGAACGTTAGGAGTGTAGATTTCTTTCAGCGCATGACCGTCCTCTTGACGACCCACATTCGGCATATTGGATGTCGCGATCTCCCGATTAGCGGCATAGCCGCAAGCGGCACACACAACAACCGTATCCTCACCGTGCTCCGATTCAATCATGAACTCCTGCGACCCGGTTCCTCCCATCGCACCGCTCGAGGCACCCACGACAAAGAACTTCAAGCCGCATCGCGCAAAAATCTTTTTGTAAGCCTCCGCGTGTGATTCGTAGCTTTGGTCGAGTCCCTCCCACGAGGAATCAAGTGTGTACGAGTCCTTCATAATAAATTGACGACCGCGAAGAACACCCGATCGGGGTCGTGGCTCGTTCCTGAATTTTGTCTGTATCTGATACCAGATTTGCGGCAAATCCTTGTACGACTGGATGTGCATCGCCGCAATCGAAGCGATGACTTCCTCGTGAGTCGGTGCGAGCACAAGATCGCGCTCCTTGATGCTGAGGATGAAGTTTGGGACGTCGCGCCGTCCCGTCTGAACCCAGAGCGATTCCGGATTCAGAGCCGGGAGATAGAACTCCTGTCCGCCGATCGCATCCATCTCCTGACGAACGATATTCATTGCCTTGAGCATCGCCCGCTGGCAGAGAGGAAGGAACGAGTAGACCCCGGCAGTCAGTTGCCTCATCATTCCGGCTCTGAGCATAAGCTGGTGACTCGGGATTGTCGCGTCGGTGGGTGTTTCTTTTTGAGTTGGAATGAAGGCTCTGGAAAGGCGCATGGGATGGTTTGAGTGATTTCGTCGGGATTTCGGAGTGCCCCCGAGACGATTCGAACGTCCGACAAACGGTTTAGGAA
>DMMN01000111.1:0-30503 GCA_003453835.1 Bacteroidota bacterium
GGAAGGTGGAATGTCCCCAAATCGCCCACGAACGTTTTGTGTGAGCGGTTGCGATTTTGTGGATCCCGCTGCGCGAACCGAAAGCGGGAGGCAGGAACCATGATTGGCCAGACCTTATCACATTACAGAATTCTGGAGAAGCTTGGTGAAGGCGGAATGGGCATTGTCTACCGCGCTGAAGACATCAAGCTCAAACGCACGGTCGCTTTGAAGTTTCTCCCACGGGGACTTGAAGCCCACGAGCCGGAACAAGCACGCTTCTTGCAGGAAGCTCAATCCGCTGCAGCGCTCAATCATCCCAACATCTGCACGATCCACGATATAGCCGGCGAAGGTGACTCCAGAGACGCGGGACAGCAGTTCATCGTGATGGAATACGTGGATGGTAAGACCTTGACGAAAATGATTCCGATCCAAAAGAAGCAGGATGCCGTCAGCTACGCCATCCAGATCGGCGAAGCCCTCGAGGAGGCTCACAAGAACGGGATCGTCCATCGCGATATCAAAGCAGACAATATCATGGTCAACTCGAAGAACCAGATCAAGGTGATGGACTTTGGACTGGCAAAGTTGAAGGGAGCGTTGAAGTTGACCAAGGCATCGAGTACGGTAGGAACATTGGCGTATATGGCGCCCGAGCAGATTCAAGGGGGCGAAGTGGATGCACGGAGCGATATCTTCTCGTTTGGAGTCGTCCTCTTTGAAATGCTGACCGGCCATCTGCCGTTCCGGGGTGAACACGAAGCTGCATTGATGTATTCGATCCTGAACGAGGAACCGGAGTCGCTGCAAATGCACCAGCCCGATGCACCCTCAGAGTTGTTGCACGTTCTGAATCGGTCGCTGGAGAAAGATCCTGAGGAGCGATATCAGAACGTCCACGAGATGTTGATTGACCTTCGGAGGCTGAGAAAAGAGACATCGCGAGTCTCCCGTCCGGTGCCGATGGTGCAGCCTGCTGAAGACGATCGAAAGGCAGCCAGAAGAACTTGGGAGACTTTTCCGCGCTGGTCGAAACGGGCATCAGTGGTTCTCGGGAGCGTGGCGGCGCTTATTATTCTCATCGTTGCCGTCCGCTTCCTCATCATCGAGTTCGGAACACCGTCGGATCCGATCCCCATTGCCGTCATCACGTTTGAAAACCAAACCGGCGAGGCGCAATACGATTACCTCCGCACTGCCATCCCCAACCTCTTAACTACAAGCCTCGAGCAGTCCACAGCTCTTCGCGTCACTACGTGGGAGCGGATGCGTGACTTGTTGAAGCANNAGCTTTGTGAAGATGGGAGATATGTTCGCCACGGATGTAAAGGTTCTGGATGTGGAAAGCAAAGCGCTTCTGAAGAGCGCCAGCTCCAAAGGTGAAGGAGTCGGCAGCATCCTGAAGGTGCAGATCGATGAGCTTGGCAAGCAGATTGCGACCGGCATCGGATTGCCTGAAGCACAGGTTGTGCAAGAACAGAAGCCGATTACCGACGTGACCACGACATCGATGCAAGCGTACAACTACTTCGTCCACGGACGGCAACATGTTGAGCGTTTGTACCACGTAGATGCGCGTCGATTACTTGAGAAGGCAATTCAACTTGATTCCACGTTCGCAATGGCGCATTTCTACCTTGCTTATGTATATTCCAGCCTCGGAGAGACAAAATTGCGGCGGAGCGCATTTGAGAATGCAATGAAGTACACCGAAAGAACAACCAGAAAGGAAAGACTCATCATCGAATCGGGCTATGCTCGTAGCATTCTGGGAGACCGGCAAAAGCAATACAAACTTCTGAAGCTACTCGAAAGAGAATTCCCGAAAGACAAAATGGTTCATTATGCGCTCTCGTTCTTTCCCCAGGAGGACTCGATCAGTCAACTCGAGCAAGCCACTTCGCTCGATCCAACTTTCGAAATGGCAGCCATCATGCTTGGCTATGCATACGCTCGAAGAGGGGAATATTCAAGAGCAATCGAAGTACTTGAACGATATGCAAAGGCTTCACCCGGCAACGCAAATCCGTTTGACACGATGGGTGAGATCTATTTCTGGATGGGAAACCTCGATGAGTCTATCAGGAAGTTCAAAGAGGCAGTAGACATAAAGCCCGACTGGAGTGCTCACTACCGGATAGCATACATCTATGCTGTGCAAGAAGACTACGAGGAAGCTCTAAAGTGGAATGAGAAACACCTGTCAGATCTGAAGTCGGCAGACGAACAGTACGAAGCCCGAATCTGGAGATGTTTCTATGAGCGATGGCTTGGCAGCAACACACTAGCGCTGCAAGAGGTCCCGGCTATTCTCGACCTGGCGCGCAAAACTTCAAATCACTCGTGGGAAGCAACTACTTATTCACTTCGTGCCAATATCTTAGTCGAGAGAAAACAGTTCGACGCAGCAAGAAATGCCATCAAGGAGGCGAATCGGCTTGCCAAAGCCGACTTTCCCGCAAATGCAGCTTATTACGACGCCTTTTTTGCGCTCATTGGGGCTGAGGTTGATCTGCTTGAAGGTCGAATAGCTTCCGCAGGAAAGG
This sequence comes from Bacteroidota bacterium, assembly GCA_003453835.1. Classification (GTDB taxonomy): domain Bacteria; phylum Bacteroidota; class Ignavibacteria; order UBA10030; family UBA10030; genus UBA10030. The sequence continues at coordinate 2,529 of DMMN01000111.1, forward strand.
CACTCTCAGAGGCATCTTCAACACTCCCAAAACTTTCAGGAGTGTATTCTGTGTGGCTGACATTTCTGATCCATCAGGTGCAGGGAGAGTTGCTGATGGCGCAAGGTATGTACGGGGAGGTGATCCGCCACGAGAAATTAAGATCTCCCTTGCCAGAGCAATCGTTGTCGACCAACAACATGATCTGGATAAACTTGAACTTCAGGAGCGATCGGTTGGCAAAGGCTTACGTGGCGAAAGGCGATCTTGATTCCGCCGTGGTAGAATACGAACGCATCACGAAATTCAATCCCGCCGATAAAGACCGCAGACTTATCAATCCTCTCCATCGCTACGAGCTTGCGAAGTTGTATGAGAAGAAAGGATTGAAGGAAAAAGCGGTTGAGCAGTATGAGAAGTTCCTTTCGCGCTGGAAAGACGCGGACAAAGAACTCCCCGAGCCACCCGATGCCAGGAAAAGGCTGGCGAGCTTGATGGGAAAGAAGTAAGGTGATCTATCGAACCGATGTCGCCGTGTTGAAGACTGCTCAGAGCATTTTTCGACTTCGCCCCCCCTTGAGTCGATCAAGGCTTCGCTCAACAAATGATCACTATTCCAGTCGTTTTCAGGAAATTCAACTACTTCTCACAATGAGGCTCTCATGAAACTACCATCACTCCGGCAGGTTTTCAAAGAGTCGACCGACACGTTTGTTCGCTTTCCACTGGTCCTTGCAGATGCGATCCTCGGGACGATGGTCACTATCGTCCTGGTCGATCATCAAGGGCCCCCACGACCGACGGTGTTCTTCAACATCCTCTCTGCCACCATCCTCGGCCTCCCGTTGTTGATCGCCCTTGCTCTCTTTGCCGAAAAGAAGAAGTGGGGATGGTCGGGATCGACGGCATTCCAGATGGCCGGAGTCCTTCTGCTCATCGCCTACGCGTTCACAGTTCCCTCTGATCTCCCAGGCGCTCCGGGTTTTCATGTCATTCGTCTTCTCATCTTTGCCGTGGCCCTTCACCTCTTTGTGGCAGTTGCACCGTTCACGAGTGCAGGTGAGATGAATGGGTTCTGGCATTTCAACAAGGCGCTCTTTCTTCGCTTCCTCACGGCATTTCTTTACTCTCTCGTCCTCTTTGCAGGTCTCGCAATAGCTCTTGCGGCACTCGATCAGCTCTTTGGGATGAACGTCCCCGGGAGACGTTATCCTCAGCTTTGGTTTGTCATCATCGGAATCTTCAATACGTGGTTCTTCCTCGCGGACGTTCCCAGGGATCTGGATGCTCTCGATGCTCAGACCGAGTATCCCAAAGAGATCAAAATCCTTGCGCAGTACATTCTCTTTCCCCTCGCCCTCGTCTACCTTGTGATCCTCTATGCATATGTGGGGAAGATTCTCATAGCCTGGGATTGGCCGAAAGGTTGGGTGAGCAAGCTCATCCTCGGATATTCGGCGACGGGGATGTTCCTCCTTCTTTTGCTCCATCCGATTCGTGACCTCGTTGAGAATGTGTGGATCAAGACCGCATCGCGCTGGTTTTACGTTATCCTCATTCCGCTTCTCGTGATGCTCCCCCTGGCACTCTGGAGGAGGATCTCGGAGTACGGCATGACCGAAGGACGGTATCTGGCGTTGGCGCTCGGGATTTGGCTCACCGCGATGGCACTGTACTTCATCTTCAGCAAGACGAAGAACATCAAGCTTGTCCCTGCCTCGCTTTGTGTTCTGTCGCTTCTTGTGACCTTTGGTCCCTGGGGGACGTTCGAAGTGTCCGAACGAAGCCAGGTTGGGCAACTCAAGGAGATCCTTGAACGCCATTCGATACTCGTAGAAGGGACGATACAGAAGCCCCCATCAGCCGTACCCTTCCGCGACACAAAGCAGATCAGCTCCATCCTTCTATATCTCCACGACATCCACGGGTTCGATGGCATTCAACCGTGGTTTCGCGAAAGTCTCAAGGCGGATTCCGCGGGCCTGCCGCCACGGTTCAAGAATCCTGCTCTCGTTGCCAGAATGATGGGCATCGAATACGTGAGGACATGGCAATCGAGTGAAGAGGGGGGTAGCGTCTCGCTTACGACGAGTCAGGAGGGGGTCCTCAACGTTGACGGGTATGAGAGGATGCTGAAAATGCAGCAGATCAATACGGGCAGATTGAGGCGGGACTTTCCGGAGGAAGGGGTCGCTTTTAGAATGAGGGAAGAGATGGATGCCATGACGTTCATTGTCTCGAGCGAAGGGAAAGCAATTGATTCTCTGGAGATCGACTTCAAACCTCTCCTTGACCGTCTTCTTGGGGACTACGGAAACACTAGTGCGGCCGACCTCCCTCCTGAGAAGATGTCGGTGAGCAATGAAAGCAAGACGATGAGAGTGAAAGTCTACCTGAAACGTATTCAGGCCCGGCGAGAAGGGGACGTCACGAAGCCCGTCAGTTATGATGCAGAGATATTCTATGCAAGAGGGAAGTAGGCTACGTTTGTCCGGAGGGCACGCTTCTCTGTGGGCTTCCATTTGTTGAAGATGACCGCCCGGATCTGATGGTCGTTGATAAGGAGGAATGATCTCATATCGGTCAAGACTGGTTGAAGGCCGACAAGCCGAAGTGAATGAGAGACAAGCCACGAACATGATGGGTCAGACCATTTCTCATACAGCGTGTTCGACAAACTGGGAGAGCTGCCAATCCTTCACACGCGTCTGCCTGCTCGGACCGGTTCGTTTCTCCCATAATAAAAGTATTGCGACACACAATGTCTTTTTGAAGGCGGCGCTAACTCAAGTGAGTGAAGGATGCTACAATAAACGGAACGAATCAAAAACCATTGCCCATATCCTACCCGAGAGGATCCCCGAATGGATGTTCCCAACCTAAGCCCCGACGAAAAACAGATTCTTGATAGACTGAGCCGACTCGAGGAGAGAATCACGCACATCGAGGAGCACTTTGGGCTCGCTCGGGAGGTCGAGGAATCAACCGAAACAGCCGTCGAACAGGAGAAATCCGTCGCTGAAGAAACGATGGAGGAAGATGAGCTGGAGGTCAGGATCGGCGAGACGTGGTTCGCGAAGGTTGGGATCATCGTCATCGCCATCGGGATGGCTTTTGTTCTCACATTTCCTTTCGAGGGTCTGCCTGCAGCCGCCCCCGGGCTTCTTGGATATCTACTTGTAGGAGCCGCCTTGTTTCTTGCGCACTTCTGGCGTGAATCCTTTGAGTTGGTTTCAAGGTACCTGAGGGGCGCGGGGATGGCGCTTTTCTATTTCACAACCCTCCGGCTGTACTTCTTCACATCGGAACCGGTGTTGAGCACGAGCTCGTTCATCGGGATGCTGATTCTTGTGATTGTCGTTCTTATCAATCTCCTTATCGCGTTTCGCCGTAGTTCCGTTTACCTGGTCGGTCTCAGCTTGACGACAGGTTACCTGACGGCAATCGTCGTTGGTTCGACGTGGTTCACTCTTCCGGCTGTCGTGGTCTTCTCGATCCTGGCTGTGCACGCGCGTCTCCGCTACGATGCTGCCGGGCTTGTTCTTCACGGCATTGCTCTCACATATTTCACCTATTTCCTCTGGGCTCTTGGAAATCCCGTCCTGGGGAACAAGATCCAGTTCGTGACGTCTCCGCTTGTCGGCCTCTTCTTCTTGTTGGTCTATGCCGTTGTCTTTGCAGTCGGGACGTTGCTTCGTCCTCATCGGGAAAGCGAACAGTTCAAAGAGGTTGTCTGCTCATCTCTTAATGCCGGGTTGTCCTACGGATTGTTTCTGCTCCATACGATCGTTTCATTCGAGACGGCGTTCGTCGTTTCACACATGGCGGCATCTGTTGTGTTCCTTGTGACGGCTGTGGTGTTTTGGGAGCGGGAACATAGCCGGTATTCGACGTTTCTCTACGCCATGCTCGGTTACTCTGCCCTGAGCGTCGCCATTATTAAGGGCTTCTCTGTTCCGAACGTGTTTGTCTGGCTCTCCTTGCAGAGCATAGTGGTTGTCGGAACGGCCATCTGGTTCCGATCCCGATTCATCGTTGTGGCGAACTTCGTCATTTATCTTGCCGTCATCATCGGCTATGCGACCCTTGCACAAGAAGAATCGGGGATCAGCCTCGGCTTCGGACTTGTTGCTTTGCTGAGCGCGCGCATCTTGAACTGGCAGCAGCATCGGCTGGAGCTGAGGACGGAGTTTATGAGAAACGCGTATCTGGCCGCGGCATTCGTTGTATTCCCGTACGCGANNGGCGATGTACCACCTCGTCCCGCAAGGCTATGTGAGTCTCTCGTGGGTTGGGATAGGCATCTTCTACTATCTGATGAACTTCCTCGTCAAGAAGCAGAAGTATCGGTGGATGGGGCACCTGACGCTTCTGCTCACCGTCCTCTATGTTTTGATCATCGGGATCATTCAGCTTGAGCCGACGTATCGGATCCTCTCGTTCCTTGTTCTCGGATCGGTGTTGGTGGCAGTCTCATTGTTCTTCACTCGACTGATGGCGCGTAAACGGTCGCGGGGTGCGTGAAATCCGTGCGTCGAACTACAACAATTCGGACAACGACAAAACAACAACAGGAGAAGGAAGGAGAACTTCATGGAAAAGATCAAGGAGCTGTTCATCGTTGTGGAAAATAAACCGGGTTCTCTTGGCGAGCTGCTCGGTCACCTCGCGAAGGAGAAGATCAACATTGAAGCGATTGGGCTCTTTCAAGACCTTGCGAAACTCTCCGTCTCAGACATTGAGCGTGCAACGAAAGCTCTCTCAGCGCACAAGTACGAGGTTGAAACGAGAGAGGTGCTTCGTCTTGAGCTCGACAACAAGCCCGGAACGTTTGCGGTCATTGCCACACGCCTGGCGAACGCGGGACTGAACATTGACTATTTCTATGGGACCGTCGGGAAAGGACAGAAGAGTGCGGCGGTGATCATCGATGTTGCGGACATTGACGGCGCAATGTCTGTTCTTCAAGGTATCGAGGAGTAGCGAAGTGCCCTGGCGGGGTAGTTCAGAATCATAGCGGGGCGGCTACCTGAAACTAGATTCTTCCGCCTTTGGAGTCTGAGCACCGGAGCGTTCAAATCCTGACGGAAAGATGCCGGCTGCCGTGGGATACTAGGAGTGTGAGACTCTGCGGGAGGGGCTCAGGTGGACGATGGGTGCCGAGGCCCCCATCGCCCTCGGTGATTTAGGGTCCTCACCGGAGGCGACCCTCTCGCTCCAACTCTCCGCGCCGACGAAAGCATCGAGGAGGTGATGGACGGGTGAGACAAAACGGTAGGGGCATGAAGGGTGAGGTGGATCGGGAGACCAATGAATCAGCATAGTGCAAAGATGGGACTGGCATCGATAACGTAGTTCATTTGTGAGGAGGTTTGTCATGAAGACTCTCAGACTGTTTCAGCAATCGATTGGTTTTGTGCTGATGCTGGCATCACTTGTCGGCTACGACAGAATGCAGGCCCAACCGAGGAGCGGAGATTGGAAAGTCTCAACTGCCTTTGGGGAGTTGGTGTTCACAGTGGACTCCGCTGGGGCCCTCATTAACAAGATCATCTTCAGGTTTTCAAACTGGACGTGCGGACCCATTACAAGGGGAGGCGGGAGCGTCACCACCTCCTGGCCATCAGGTCGCGGCATCCAGATCTCGAATCGTCAATTCACTTACGAAACGTATTTTGACATCTCTCCCTTGACGAGAAACGAGAAAATGACCATCAACGGGACATTTAATCAAACTGGTGATGTGGCATCCGGGACGTGGAGTGCGGTGAACTATGGGACAACTTGTTCCGGTGCTTGGGGCCCAGTGGGCCCCGTAGTGTCTGTGGGGGGGTCGGACGATGGAATTCCGGAGCGCTTCGACTTGGAACAGAATTTCCCAAATCCCTTCAACAGTACAACCAACATCCGATTCGTGCTGGCAGCCGACCGCTATGTGACATTGGGTGTCTTTGACCTGCACGGAAAAGAAGTTGCGATGCTGATCAATCGGCGACTTCAAGCAGGACGTTTTCATGTTCTTTGGGATGCAACGGATGCGCCGAGCGGTGTGTATCTATTTCGTCTTCACGCGGGATCATTTGTCGCGACTCGGAAGACTCTGTTGGTGAAGTAGATGGACGAGGAGTGAATACTGTAGAAAGGTCTGGAACGGTGAATCGCCTGGTCATCGGAAGCCGGTTGAAAGACCATTCCGACCTAATCCAGATCTGGAAGAAGCAAAGCCAAGCCTCAGCATACAATTGGGTACGAGTTTGGATTACAATTGCAGGTCTATCTGCGCTCTTGATATCGTGTGAACAAGAACAAAGGCGAAAGAATGGTAATCTGTATCGTTGGTTGGGTTGAACGGAATAATCTGGAGCTTCAATGAATACTCATTCTCCCAGAGCTGAACCGAAAACGCATTCGTGGGCTGGTGACGTCTGGGGTGGTCTGGCATCTATGCTCGTTGCACTCCCTTCATCGATCGCCTTTGGTGTCCTCACCTACACAGTTATGGGGCCTGAGCTTTCAGGCGCAGGCGCAATGGCTGGAATCCTAGGCGCGGCTGCCCTTGGACTCGTCGCACCTTTCTTCGGTCGAACCGGTGGACTGATCTCCGCCCCGTGCGCGCCGGCGGCTGCCGTCCTCTCTGCTCTGATTGCAGGACTTCTTGGTGGCAAAGTAGGTGCCGGATTGACGCCGGCGGATATTCCTCCTCTCCTCGCACTGACAGCACTCTTGTCGGCTGGATTTCAAATTCTTTATGGCGCCATCGGTGGCGGCCGTTTGATCAAGTTCATCCCGTACCCTGTTGTCACCGGCTATCTCTCCGGCGTCGGAGTTCTCATCGCACTCGGACAACTGCCGAAACTGCTCGGACTGCCAAAAGGAATTCCGCTCCACCAAGGACTGATTTCTCCAGACACCTGGAGGTGGGAGGGACTCGCGGTCGGTGTCGTCACGATAGTTCTTATGGGAACGGCGCCGCGTATCACGAAGAAAGTGCCGGCCGCAATCATCGGGCTGCTGGGAGGGATCGTTTCCTATTTCGTGCTAGCCTTGTTTTCGCCTGAGCTGCTGAACCTCAATGGCAATCCGCTTGTCATCGGGCCAATCCAGACGACAGGCTCGTTCTTCGACACTGTCGTCGGCCGATTCGCCTCTCTGGAGTCGATCAACCTTGGATCGATCAAGCTCATCGTCGTCCCGGCCCTCACACTCTCGGTGCTGCTTTCAATCGACACTCTAAAAACCTGCGTCGGGCTCGATGCCCTGACCCGCACGCGACACAATTCCGATCGTGAGCTCATCGGTCAGGGGATTGGAAACCTCGCCTCGTTTATCGTCGGTGGAATGCCGGGCGCTGGAACCATGGGGCCTACGCTCGTCAACATCACCAGCGGCGGACGCACTCCCCGCTCGGGAGTCATTGAAGCGTCCTTCGTAGTCTTAGCCTTCATCCTTCTGAGTCAGTTAATAGCATGGGTTCCGATCGGGGCTCTTGCAGGCATCCTGCTTGTCATCGCCTGGCGGATGTTTGACAAGGGAATGTTTCGTCTGTTGCGTCATACGGCGGGGCGGCTCGATTTCGCTGTCATCGCTGGTGTGGTCATCGTCTCGATAGCCGTCGACTTGATAGCAGCTTCACTTGTAGGGGTAGCGCTTGCAATTCTGCTCTTCATCCGTGATCAAATCCGGGGCTCGGTGATTCGACGCAAACTCTACCTGAACCAGATCTCTTCGAAGACCCGCCGCCGTACTTCAGAACGGGAGATTCTCAACCAGCACGGCGACCAGGGTGTCTTCTGTGAACTCCAGGGCAACCTGTTTTTCGGCACCACCGACCAGCTCTTTTCTCAGCTCGGACCTGATCTCAGGACCAAGCATTACATCCTTCTCGACATGCGACGAGTCCAGTCGATGGACTACACCGCAGCTCACATCTTTGAACAGATGCATGCGCAGTTGGCGGAGCGCGGAGGGCAATTGCTCTTCAGCGGAATGCCTTCCGGTCTGCTGGACGAGCGGGATTTTGCACGCTATCTTGCTCAACTCGGTGTCGTCAAAGAAGGGGCAGGTGTGATGATCTCGGAAACCCTGGACGGTGCGTTGGAATGGATAGAAGAGCGAATCCTGGAATTCGCGGGGGTCGATAAGAAGGACGAAGAGCGATTGCTTGAACTGAAACACTTTGACCTCTTCAGGGAGTTTGATGAGAACACACTGAGTGATCTATTGACCTGCATGCGCGAATTATCAATTGGAGAGGGAGAGAAAGCCTTTTCACAAGGAGAAGTAGGTGATGAGATATTCCTGGTACGGCGCGGAAGCGTACGGATCCTGCTTCCTTTGGAGAGCGGCAAATATCATCACCTCGCTACCATCGGCCGTGGGGACTTCTTCGGCGAGCTTTCTTTTCTTGACAGGGGTATGCGCTCGGCGGACGTAGTGGCAAAGGTTCCCACAGATCTCTACGTCCTCTCTCGCACACGATTCAATGAGCAGTCAAAGTCCAATCCGATATTCGGTGTGCAGGTCTTCGCACGCATGGCCCATGCTATTGCGTTGCGACTCCGCCAGACCGATGCCGAGTTGCGGGCTCTTGAAGAACGATAGTGAGGTGTTCAATCTCGACAGTGACAATCATGATGGTATTGTCTTCGGAGTGCGATGATAATCAAGGGAGAACACATCATTACGGTTAGAGTTGTGAGGAGGATAGTCGGACAAACCATATCGTATATGAGGCGATCTATGCGATGAGGAACAAGTGATAGATGCAAAGTGACCACGGCTGGGTCAAGCAGGAGTGAACATATCAATCATAGAAAGGAGCAATTGCCATGGCAAAGAAAGCACTCAGTACCGTTCGATTTACAGCAGTGGGGAGTATCATGAACAAGACCATCGTCTCCATTAATGGCAAAGCGACGGTCGCAGATGCCGTTAAGCTGATGAAGGAAAGAAAAGTCTCCAGCCTGCTGGTGAATCGAAGATCCCAGGGAGATGCCTGGGGTATGCTCACTCGTAAGGACGTGGTGAACAAAGTCGTCGATCCTGGAAGGAATCCAAAAGAGGTCAAGGTCTTCGAGATCATGACCAAACCGCTCATTATGGTATCGCCCGGGCTTGCAATAAAGTACTGTGCCCGAATGCTCCATCATGCCGGTATCAGAAGGGCCCCTGTGTTTGATGGGAAGGAGATCATCGGAATCGTGAGCAATACAGATATTTTCAATGCGATCGATGTTTAGTTCAAGTTCAAATAAAGCCCAGTTGGTATATTCACTTGAGCGAGAGAATGTGACCCAGCCAGGTTGCTTTCTAGAAGCGAGTAATTCAATTCCCGGATGTGTGTCCCCTTTGAGACGTTCGTTTCCAAGGGACAGGTACCTGACAGCGGCAGCTAATCTATCAAATCAACGGNNTCAATGGAGGGTCAGGAACCATGGCAGACACGACGATGATCGATAAGTTGATCCAGGGCCTTCAGGAGTGGACCTTTCGCACATTCGCTGACATTGCCCTCAGCGGCTTCATACTGATAACTGCGTTCTACGGCTTCTCCCGACTCCCTCTCTGCGCTGAGCTCCCTTTTTCGGTCAATGACACCGATGATGGCCTCATGGTCGGATCAACGAATGCGTCATTCCCCTTCCCGGCCGGCTCGATTATCAAGAAGCTGANNGGATGGAGAGAGCATTGGGGGGGCGTATCACCTTTCGTTCGTCCTCGAAAGAAGATCCCCTTCAGAAACTGTCGTCATAGAAGCAGCCATTGGCGGGCAACGCGTCGAAGGTTCTTGTTCTCTTTCTCGATTCTATTCAGACCGATACCTGGCCATCACAGCGCTGACAACGCTGTGCGTTTGGCTCATCGGAGTCTTCGTCCGAATCCGCAAGCAGGAAAGCCGGGCTGCACGGATGGTGTTCTTTTCCATGATGATGCTGACCCTTGTGTTCGGCTTGGCAACTGAACAACCATTTGTCGGGTCCCAGCCATGGTTCGTGTTCGCAATGCGGGCGATCTACCTTTGTGGATACGCCGCTTTGCCGAGTTTTTTCATCCTCTTCCTAGCCTCGTTTCCGAGTGAAGTTTCTCGTCTATCCCCGTGGGTGCTGTCAGTTCTTCTCCTCCCGGCGGCAGCTATTTCAATCTTCCTTCTTTGGAGGCAAGCCGATGTTTGTTTCGCGAACTCGTTGGAGGCTCATCGATCTTATTTAAGGCAGTTGTACTGGCTTTACCTATATATAACGACCTGCCTTGCTGGGGGAATCGGCTTACTTGTCTGGCGGTATCGCGAACTTGACACCACCGACGAANNACTTGCTCTTCCGTGCTCTCCCTCAAGCCCTCTCGCTCGACCCACTTATTCCTGAAGAGCTCGCAAATGTGGTCGTGATTCTCGTGCCCGCCTCTTTTGTGATAGCGATTGTGAAAGAGCGTATGCTCGACATCGACGTTGTGATCAACAGGACGATTGTCTATGCTTTTCTCTCCGCTGCAATAATGCTCGTCTATGTTGCTCTGGCTGGATCGGCTGCGACACTTCTGGGGAAAGTCGCCTCCCTTCAGGAGATTACTTTTTCCGCCGTGCTGGCAATCATCATCGCATTCCTGCTCGCCCCGATAAAGAAGCGCCTTCAAGAGTTGGTTGATAAAGTCTTCTTCCGGGTGAAGTACAACTACCAGCGAGCATCCCTGCATATCTCAGCGACGATGAGCCACGCTCTGTCGAGGGANNGAGGGATGAACTGGCGGAAGCATTTTTGCAGTCACTCTGCCACTATCTTCAACTGAAAGGGGCCGTCATCATGATGAAACGGGATGGTTCGGCATTGGAGAGTTGGAAAAGGGGGGAGGTCGCCCTCCTTCCCGGGGAAGAAGATGGGTTGCTGACACTGGCCGAGGAATCAGGGCAACCGGTTGGAGTACGTTCAACGACGGAAGCGACCCGCGCGATAACTTGTGTCGATGCGCTCGGAGTAAGCGGGGCGGTCCAACTTCTTCTCCCGCTTCTGGACAAAGAGAAGGAGTGCGCAGGCGCCGTCGGGATCGGGCGGAAACTTTCGGATCAACGGTTCCTCCTCGAGGAAATAGAATTTGCAGGAAGCGTCACCGAGATGGCAGCGGTGGCACTTCAACGGCTGTGGCTTCAGGAACAAGTCATTGCGGAGCAACTCGAAAAACAACGCCTCGAGAAGGAAAAACGGGAGCTTGAATTGCTCCAAAAGATGCGGCAGGATCTGGGCAGCATGATCGTGCACGATTTGCGTACCCCGCTTGCTAGTTTACTCCTCAGCATCCAGGCGATGCAACGATCCTTGAAGGATCGGATCACCGACAAAGAGCGCAAGTACTTTGCGTATTCTCTCGAGAGCGGTCAAAAGCTCATTGACATGATTAATGATCTTTTGGAGCTTCACAAAATGGAGGAAGGTCAGTTGAAGCTGATGCGCCAAAAGGTTGAGATGAAAGAGATCGTGGAGGACGCAATGCGGCAGATAGAAATGCTCGCGAAGGAAAAAGAGCTCACGGTAGAAAAGGTAGCCCCCAAGGAGTGTCCTCCTCTCTATGTGGACAAAGAGAAGATAACACGGGTTGTGGTGAATTTGTTGTCGAATGCAATCAAGTTTTCCGACAAGAACTCGCAGATCACATTGCAAGCGGGCACCTCCGGGCCTGCCAAAATCCTGCTTTCAGTAAAGGACCAGGGACCGGGGATTCCGCCAGAGTACGTGAACCGGGTCTTTGACAAGTTTGTTCAGGTGGAAAGCAGACAAGAAGGGAAGCGTTTTTCGACGGGACTCGGTCTCACGTATTGTAAACTCGCCGTTGAGAATCACGGCGGAAAGATCTGGGTGGAGAGTGAGCTTGGAAAGGGGAGCACGTTTTTTGTGGAGCTTCCGGCTATTCCCGTGGGGTGAACTCCCCCTGTTGATGAGCTAGAGAGCAGTATCTGCGAGGCAGATGAATAAGAAAAACGCGAGGGTTCCATAAACTCCCGCATACAAACCAGCTCCAGAGTTCTACTCCGGAACAATTTTCAAACAACATCAGAAAGGTGGCAAGAATGAAAACCAACCGCAGCAGAATCGCTCTGTGGTTGTTGATGTCCTCGCTTCTGACGGCTCTCCTGATGAGTGCGTCACTTTCATTTCAGGTAAAGAAGACGAACCCAGCGCCCAATGCACTGACAGATCTGGAGAAGAAAGACGGCTGGAGGCTCCTCTTCGACGGAAAGACGATGAGCGGCTGGCGCGGCGCGTATATGGACTCTCTCCCGAACAAGGGATGGGAGGTCAGGGACGGCTTGCTCATCGTCAAAGAGTCCGGGGGAGGTGAAGCAGCTTTCGGCGGCGATATTGTCACGATCGATGAGTACGGGAATTTTGAGCTGACGCTGGACTTCAGGCTCACGGACGGTGCCAACAGCGGAATTAAATACTTCGTAACTGAACAGCAGCCGAGAACCCCCGGTTCGGCAAAGGGTCTCGAGTATCAGCTTCTGGACGACGCGAAGCATCCCGATGCGAAGCTGGGGATCAATGGCAATCGTACCCTGGCCTCCCTCTATGACCTCATTCCGGCGGAGAACACGAAAGCCAATCCGATTGGCGAGTGGAACCACGCACGAATCGTCGTGAAGGGAAAGCATGTGGAGCACTGGCTCAATGGTGAGATGGTGCTTCAATATGAAAGAGGCGGCAGAACATTCCTCGCCCACAAAGCAGAGAGCAAGTTCAAAGACTTGCCGGGATTTGGCGAGTACGAGCAAGGCCACATTCTTCTGCAAGATCACGGGAACCGGGTCTTCTTCAGAAACATCAAGATTCGTGTGCTCTAGATACCGGCAGGCTGAGGAAGAAAGGAGAAGTTTCCCCAGGAATCTCGCGAATCCTCGCGAAGAAAGATTGAGAGACTGCTACGATTCAGTTACTAGTTCCGGTTCTTTGGATTCGCGGGAATCTCTTTTGACACGCAATACAAAGTCACGCTGCCCTACAAACATCAAACTTGAAAACGACGGAGATCTTAGCATGACAGAACACTCACGGCGCGATTTCTTCAAAATGGCCGGCTTAACGGCAGCCATCGGTTCTATTCCTGTCTCAAAAAGCTTGGCCGCGGATGAATCCAGGCAAGCAGGCCGGATCAACATTCCATTCGACTTCGGCATCGCTTCGTACACATTCCGCGCGTTCTCGCTCGACAAGGCCGTGGAAATGACAACGCGACTCGGCTTGAAGAAGCTCACATTGAAAGATATGCACTTACCACTGACCAGCTCGGAGGGGGAAATCCAGGCATCTCTCCTAAAGATGAAGAATGCTGGTGTGGAGTTGTCGTCGTGCGGTGTTGTTTACATGAGAACCGAAGAGGAAGTCCATAGGGCATTCGCCTATGCAAAGTCTGCAGGATTGAAAATGATGGTCGGAGTCCCGGAGCAACCTCTTCTGGAGCTTGCGGAACGGAAGGTGAAGGAAACAGACATCGCGCTGGCGATTCACAACCATGGCCCAACCGATCAACGGTTCCCAAGCCCGGAGAGCGCCTATAAGCTCATCGCCGGAATGGATAAACGCATGGGCCTCTGCATCGATATCGGTCACACGCAACGGCTTGGCCTCGATCCAGCTACCGAAGCCGAGCGGTTCTTTGACCGGCTCCTTGATGTGCATATTAAAGATGTAAGTGCGGCCGACGCCAAAGGAACGACGGTGGAGATCGGAAGAGGCGTCATCGACATCCCGAAGTTGCTCAACACACTGATAAAGCTAAGATACTCAAGGACACTCCATTTCGAATTCGAAAAAGACGACAAAGACCCCCTGCCCGGTTTGGCGGAATCAGTCGGCTATGTTCGGGGAGTCCTGGCCACCCTCCAACAGACTTGACATCAAGGAGTAATTATGAAATCGAGACGTGAATTTATCAGAGACATCGCCCTTGGCTCGGCAGGATTGGCCGTTGGTCTGAACGCGAAAAGCTACTCACGCATCATGGGTGCGAACGATCGGGTGAACTTTGCCATCATCGGCTTGCACGGACGTGCCTACGCACATCTTGAGTGCATACGACAGAACAAGGGAACAATGGTCACCCATATTTGCGATGTCGACCGAAGGGAGCTCGACAAGTTCGATGCGGAAGCGAGGTCGAAGTTCAACCAGACTCCTGTCAAGGAGAAAGACTTTAGAAAGGTCCTCGAGTCTCGTGAGGTGGACGCCATTACCATTGCGACCCCCGAACACTGGCACGCTCACATGTCAATCATGGGTCTCCAGGCTGGGAAGCATGTGTATGTCGAAAAACCAAGCAGTCATAATCCGTATGAAGGCGAACTGCTGGTCCGCGCGCAGAAGAAGTACGGAAAACTCGTGCAGCTTGGGAACCAGCAGCGGTCGTCTGAACATACCATCGAGATCATCAAGAAGGTCAGAGAAGGATTGATCGGCCGGGTCTACTTCGGCAAGTGTTGGTACAGCAACATGCGTAAGTCGATAGGAGTTGGAAGGATCGTTCCAGTCCCGGACTATCTTGATTGGGAACTGTGGCAGGGTCCTGCACCGAGAAGACCATACAAGGATAATGTCCATCCGTACAACTGGCATTGGTTCTGGCATTGGGGGACGGGAGAAACGCTTAACAATGGCTCGCACGAGGTGGACCTTTGCCGTTGGGCGCTGGGGGTAGACTATCCGAACGGGATCACCGCCTCCGGTGGGAGATACCATTTCAAAGATGACTGGGAATTCTATGATACGCTCGTCACCAGCTTCGAATACGACGACAAGATGATCACCTGGGAATGCATGAGCTGTCAGGGGAAGGAATACTATGGCAGGAGCCGCGGCCTGACACTTCACGGCACCACGGGCACAGTACTGATTGACAGAGGCGGCTACCAGGTCTTTACGTTGGACGATAAGTTGATCGATGAGGTGAAAGCCGGGCAAAGCACGACGACACAGGATTTGCGAAGCATCGACACAATGACAACGAAGCACTTTGAAAACCTGATCAATGCCATCAGGGTTGGTGAGAAACTGCGTTCGCCGATAGTAGAAGGAAATATCAGCGTGACGATGCTGCAGCTTTCAAACATCGCGTGGAAAGTCAACCGCTCCCTCCGTCTTCGTTCACAGGACGGTCACATCCTTGGTGACAACGAGGCCATCGGTTTGTGGAGGCGAGAATACGAGAAAGGATGGGAACTGCAGGTCTGAGTCGGATCAGTGGCTTTTCGGCACTTTCTCTGCACGGAAATCGGACTTCGAATCGGACGGGTGAATGAAAAGGCCGCTTGCATCGTGGCAGGCAAATAGGTAGATTTGGTCGTTTTTCCGTCTTCATCAAACCTATTGGTAATTCCGCTCTCCACGCACTGATTTCGAGTGGTTGTGGGAGAAAAGCCCAGTGTGCGTGAGGAGGCGTCGAGCGTTTCATCACACGAATCATCGTTGAGGACGGACGTAATGACGTCCGGAAAGAAGGAGGTAGCACATGAAGATCGGAATCGTCGGTAGCGGCTACGTCGGCTCGACGGCGGCGTATGCGATGGTCATGCGGGGCGTGGGTNNCCGGTCTCGAGCGGAAGCGGATGATATCTTCCATGCAGTGCCGTTTGCTCATCCCATTGAGATTTCCTCGGGAGAGTATGCTGATCTTGCGGGATCTCGCGTCGTCATTTTCACGGCGGGTACTAATCAGCGCCCGGGTGAAACTCGCCTCGACCTTCTCAAGCGGAACGCCGCAGTCTTGCGTGAGGCCCTGCCGCAAATTCTCGAGCACGCCTCCGAAGCGATCCTGGTCGTTGCGACAAATCCTGTCGATATCATGACGCACCTTGCCGCCAGATACGCTGCGGAATTGGGTTTGCCGAGTCATCGGGTGCTTGGCTCAGGCACAACGCTGGATACTGCACGATTTCGATCTCTACTTGGACGGCATCTGGGGGTCGATTCTGCTCACATTCACGCATACGTGCTCGGCGAGCATGGGGATTCTGAAGTGCTCACGTGGTCGCTTGCAACCGTCGGTGGGATGCCGATCAGTGAGTTCTGCCGGCAGCGAGGTATCGCGCTCGATGATGAAGTCCGGGCAACCATTGATTCTCAGGTTCGGCGGGCCGCCTATTCGATTATCTCCGGAAAAGGTGCCACGTACTACGGCATCGGTAGTGCCCTTGCGAAGATCGCGGACGTTATCCTCAAGGACCAGCGATCCGTGTTGACGGTCTGCACGCCTCTCCAAAACGTCCTGGGCGTGGAGGACGTCACTGTTTCTCAGCCCCATCTGGTCGGTGGTGGCGGCATCATGGCAACGTTTCCTCCTCCGCTTAACGCAGAAGAGGAGAAGCTTCTTCAACGGAGTGCGGAGGTCGTCGCACAAGCTATTCAGAGTCTCAGCTAGGCAGAAAAGCAGATCACCAGAAATATCTTGTTGTTCCCGTTCCAACCATTCTCCTTCCAACTCTTGCCTCAGAGGAAGATCTATGTCAACATCCCAAGTGCGCCACATATGCGCCTTACTTCTTTTCACCCTTTTGACTATCCCGGTATCGTTTTCACAAACCAGGCCTCGTGCGCGTGATCTCGGCATCCCCTTCGAAGGAACTCCCGGACCATTCAATTCTATCACGGACGTCAAGGGTGTCGAGGTGGGCTACACGACACTGATATCCGGTGGGGGGAAGCTCGTCGCAGGAAAGGGTCCGGTGCGAACGGGAGTGACGGCTATCCTTCCGCGAGGAAAAGACTCCTTTGATCAGTGCTTTGCCGCGTGGTTCACGCTCAACGGTAATGGAGAGATGACGGGCACGACCTGGATTCAGGAATCCGGTTTTCTGGAAGGACCTGTTATGATCACGAACACGCACAGTGTCGGCGTTGTTCGAGATGCCGTGATAGTCTGGCAAATGAATCACCAGGGGAAGACGTTTCAGCCCTGGTCCCTCCCCGTTGTGGCCGAAACATGGGACGGCGGCCTGAACGACATCAACGGCTTTCACGTAAGACCTGAACACGTCTTCCAGGCTCTCGATGGGGCAAAGTCAGGCGCGATGAGAGAAGGAAACGTCGGTGGCGGTACTGGAATGGTCGCCCACGGCTTCAAAGGAGGCACGGGAACGTCATCTCGAAAACTCGACGCAAGGAGCGGTGCCTACACGGTCGGCGTACTTGTTCAGGCAAACTACGGAAGACGGTCGAACCTCCATATAGCGGGAGTTCCCGTCGGCCAGGAAATCACGGACCTGATGCCCGGGCGTGGCAAGTTTGGTGACGGATCCGGCTCGATCATTGTTGTCGCAGCTACGGACGCACCGCTGCTCCCCCATCAACTGAAGAGAATGGCCACGAGGGTTGCGTTGGGGATCGGAATCGTCGGCGGGAGGGGGGAGAATTCTTCCGGCGATATCTTCCTGGCTTTCTCCACCGCGAATCCGGGGTCCGCAAGAGATTCCGGAATCACCACTGTAGACATGCTGCCGAACGACCGGATCAATCCGCTCTTCAACGCCACAGTGCAGGCCACCGAAGAGGCGATCGTCAACGCTCTCGTTGCGGCTGAATCGATGGAGGGAGTCAACGGCAACAAGGTCTATGCGCTTCCGCATGATCGACTAATGGAGACGATGAGGAAATACAATAGAATCAAACGATAGAGGGAAACAACTCCATGGACTTAGGTCTCAAAGGAAAAGTTGCGATGGTTGCCGGTGCGAGCAAAGGTCTCGGATTTGCCGTCGCCAAAGTGCTGGCGGCAGAGGGAGCAATCGTCTCAATGTCCTCCAGGAATGAAGAGGCGATACGCGGTGCAGCAGGCATTATTAGAAAACAAACGGGAGGGAACCTTCTTCCGGTGGTTGCGGATGTTCGCAATCGGAACGATATCGAAAACTGGCACAAACTGACCTCAGCGGAATTCGGAGGGGTCGATCTCCTCTATTCGAACTCCGGCGGCCCGCCTGCGGGGAGCTTTTCCAATCTCGATGACCAGGCCTGGCAAGAGTCCTTTCAACTTCTTCTACTCAGCGCGATCAGGTTGGTGAGAGTAGTCGCTCCATCCATGAAGGCGCGAGGCGGCGGAAGCATCGTGCTTTCGACGTCAACATCCGTAAAAGAACCGATCCCGAATCTCACTCTTTCCAATGTGCTTCGTGCCTCAGTGTCCGCTCTGGCGAAATCACTCTCGAATGAGCTTGCACCCGACAACATTCGCGTCAACAACGCCATCCCGGGCCGATTCGACACGGATCGGGTCCGGGAGCTGGATACCGACCGTGCTCGCAAGGACGGTGTATCCCCGGAGGAGCAGAGAAGGCGAATGGAAGCGGTGATTCCCTTGCGCCGCTACGGCGAGTCGGAGGAGTTTGCGCGCGCGGTCGCGTTTCTGCTTTCTGATGCGGCGAGCTATGTCACCGGTACGTCGCTCATTGTGGATGGCGGAATGATTCGAAGCGCGTTCTAAGGTTTATTCCTTTGCAGGAGAATACTATGGGAGTCATGCGAAGCGCCCTTCTCTGGGTTTCCCGAAACGACTGGATGCGCGAAACTCTTCCGCGATATCGGTTTATGCGGAGGGCCGTGAACAGATTCATGCCGGGAGAACAAGCTGAAGACGCTCTGGACGCCGCAGGGCTTTTGAAGGCCAACGGATTCTCGACCGTCTTTACCCGACTCGGTGAGAACGTCCGGAATGAAGCAGAGGCAGATGAAGTCACCAAACACTATTGCGCCCTCGCGGATGATATCGCCGCCCGTAGATTGGATGGCCACATCTCGGTCAAGCTCACCCAACTCGGCCACGATCTCGATCAAAACCTCAGCTTCCGCAATCTCCGGTTGATCATCGCTCAGGCGGAAAAGCACAAGAACTTCGTTTGGATTGACATGGAGGGATCCGCCTACACGGAGTCGACGATCAAGCTCTTTGAGCGCATTCGCTCCGAGTGTTCGAATGTCGGCCTTTGTCTTCAGTCGTACCTGCACCGATGTCTCGAAGATATCCGTCGTCTTTCTCCGCTCAACCCCGCGATCCGGCTTGTGAAGGGAGCCTATGCAGAGCCGGCCTCGATTGCATATCAGAAGAAGTCGGATGTCGATGAGAACTTCGTTCGTTGTTCCCTCGAGATGTTGAATTGGGGAAAGCAACATGGGATCGTCCCAGTGTTCGGGACTCACGATACACGTCTGATCGACAAGATCCGGCAAGAGGCGGGTAAGGTGGGCCTCTCCAAGGGCGCGCTTGAGTTTCATCTTCTCTACGGCATCAAACGGGATGAGCAAAGCCGGCTGGTGAGAGAGGGGTGTCGCGTTCGAGTTCTCATCAGCTATGGATCCTACTGGTTTCCATGGTATATGCGCAGGCTCGCCGAACGGCCTGCCAATGTCGCTTTTGTTCTGAAGAATCTATTCGGTTGATTCCTTCCGCTTGCCGGGATCTATTTTCTTCCTCTTCAACGATCAAATGCTGACCCCAAGATGAACACTCGATACGCTCTGGGAATGGACTTCGGCACGAATTCCTGTCGTGCCCTCATTGTGGACCTCGAGGACGGTCAGGAACTCGCAACATCCGTGTTTGAGTACCCCTCGGGCGATCACGGCGTGCTCTCCGATCCCAAAGACCCGAACGTCGCCCGCCAGAATCCGCGCGACTATACCGTTGGAATCGAAGTCACGATTAAAGAAGCAATCGAACGAGCACGGGATGTGCGCGTCAGCTTCGATCCAAGTAATATTATCGGCATCGGTGTCGATACGACAGGAAGCAGTCCGATGGCCGTTGATCAATACGGCATTCCGCTTGCCTGTCTCCCGGAGTTCGAAGGCGACCTTGATGCAATGGTCTGGCTTTGGAAGGACCACTCAAGCTATGATGAAGCTGCGCGCAACACCGAGTTGGCAGGCCGCATCCGCCCTCAGTATCTCGGCAAGATCGGCGGCGTGTATTCATCTGAGTGGTTCTGGAGCAAGATCCTGCATTGCCGGAATGTCGCGCCTCACATCTTCAAGGCCGCCGCGAGTTTTGTGGAATTCTGTGACTACATCCCCGCACTCCTCACGGGCGACACACGGCCCGGGATGATCCAACGAAGCGTTTGCGCCGCCGGTCACAAAGCGATGTACAATGGTGCATGGGGAGGACTGCCCGACAAGGAGTTCCTCGCGGCTCTTGATCCGAGTCTCGCGGATCTCCGGGATCGACTCTATTCCAGCGTGGCCACTGCGGATAAGCGAGCGGGTACGCTTTCACCGGAGTGGGCTGAAAAACTCGGATTGCCTCGCGGTATCGCCGTTGCGGTTGGAGCGTTTGATGCTCACATGGGGGCAGTAGGCGCCAGCATTCGTGAGGGGACATTGGTGAAGATCCTCGGCACAAGTACGTGCGACATCATGGTGTGGCCAAGCAACAGGCCGCTGGCGGATATCGGGGGCGTTTGTGGCATCGTGGATGGATCGGTCCTCCCCGGTTACTTGGGGATCGAGGCCGGACAGTCGGCTGTTGGAGATATCTTCCTTTGGTTCGTGAATCATCTCGTTCCGGATAGCTTCGGCAAGACGACGGAAGAAAAATTCCGGCGACTCGAGACCCTTGCCGCGGGGCAGAGGGTGGGTGAGCACGGACTCCTCGCACTTGACTGGAACAACGGCAACCGTACTGTTTTGGTCGACGTCCGACTTACTGGACTTCTGCTTGGGCAAACTCTCCACACGCAACCCTATGAAATCTACAGAGCACTGATCGAATCGACTGCCTTCGGTGCCTTGACGATCATCAATCGGATCGAGGAGTTCGGCGTACCAATTCAGGAGATAGTGAACTGTGGAGGACTGGCTTCGAAGAACGCTCTCTTGATGCAAATCTATGCTGACGTCACCGGTCGGCCTATGAAAGTGTCCGGCAGCGACCAGACCCCTGCCCTTGGGGCAGCAATCTTCGGCGCCGTTGCCGCCGGCGAGGAGGCCGGAGGCTTCTCGAACGTTCGGGTGGCACAAGAGAAAATGACCCGCGTGGGCGACACGTTCAACCCCGATCCGACCGCTCACAAAGTCTATCAGGATTTGTATCGCCTATATCATCAGCTCCACGAGGCCTTTGGAACGAAGGAATGGTCGGGGAGCATGTTCAACGTGATGAAGGATTTGCTCGCATTGCGTGACAGGCAACGGTTGTAAGAAAAGCCTTCGTGCATCAAGTGGAACTCTCAACAATGCATCATTCTTTGGACTCACGGACGATTCCTCACACATCTCACTTGCTTGCGTACAGGGGACGATGAGAGTCATGATCACGTTGGCCATAAGAAACGGAGCATTTACCTTCCCTTCTGTGTGGGAGGTTTGCGTGTAGGGGAGAGGGTCGTCAGACTCCGACGGACTCTGTCGAGGAGTGTCCTCCAGAGGCGCCCGCCAGCCATCCATGCCAGCAAGCGGTCAGGCTGGGGTCGGGCTGGGATGCGCCTTTGGCGCAAGGGGTGTGGGCTCTTTCCCCCAAGAGCGAATGCACTTGTTCTTCAAAAGGCGTATATGCGCAACATCAGGGACTCAGCCATGAAACTTCTTCAGATCGCGCTTTTGGTTGCCATGTTCTCAAGGCCCTTGCTAAGTCAAGGAAAGATCTCGTACGATGACTACTTCACGGGCGACGCAATGCGAATCGATTTGTATATTGTCGCAGACGCGAAGGAAGAGATCATCACCTTGGATCGCGTCCACAGAGAAGGCCGCTGGCCGGGAAACCCGGAGAATCTGATTGAGCCCCTCAACTATGGTCGATACGGAATAAAAGTGTACGATATAGCTTCAAACGTTCTGATCTGCTCTCACGGATTCGATGCCATGGTCGGCGAGTACAGGACAACAACGCCCGCACTGAATGGAACGAAACGCACATTCGAGCGCTCCGTCCGCATCCCTTTCGCAAAGCGCCCGATCCTTCTTGTGATTGAGGAGCGGGATAAGCAGAACGTTCTTCGCCCTCTGCACTCCGTCACGGTAGATCCTGCCGGCGTAAGTGTCGTGAAGGAAACCGTGATCTCGGAGGGCACCGTCGTCGAAGTGCTGAAGAGTGGAGAGTCGCGAAGAAAAGTGGATTTGGCGTTTCTTAGCGAGGGGTACACGAGAGGCGATAGCGCAAAGTTCATAGCGGACGTCCATCGGTTTACCGACCTTCTCTTTGGCGTCGAGCCGTACAAGAGTCGAAAGGGATCATTCAACGTCGTCGGCGTGTTTCATCCGTCCGCTGAGGATGGAATGGATGAGCCGCGTCAGGGCGTGTTCAAAAAGACGCTCTTCAATTCTTCTTTCAACACGTTCGGTGTGGACCGGTATCTTCTAACCGAAGAAAACAAGCTTCTCCGTGAAATCGCTGCTCAGGTTCCTTATGACGCTCTCGTGATTCTCGTCAACAGCAAGCGGTACGGTGGGGGTGGAATCTATCATGACTACTGCATTTCGACCGTCGACAATACGCTCAGCGGCAAGGTGTTCGTCCACGAATTCGGTCATTCGTTTGCCGGGTTGGGAGACGAGTACTATACCTCTGATGTGGCCTACAATGATCTCTATCCCAAGGGTGTGGAGCCGCTAGAGCCGAACATCACGGCCCTGCTTGACACAGCCCGCATCAAGTGGGGGGCGTTGCTCTCGCCGGGGATTGACGTTCCAACGAACCATGGGAAAGGGCAACTTGATTCCCTGCAAGAGGAACGACGGAAGAACGGCGGAGAGATGAGAAAGGTAACTGAATCCGCCAGGCGCACGAAGGCGTCTGATTCCGATCTCAAAGCTATCGGGCACAAGTACCGGGAGAAGGAAAAAGAAATCGATCGCCGCATCGAGGCGGTTCGTGCACGCTACGCACACGTGAAAGGTAAAGTAGGTGTGTTCGAAGGCGCAGGCTATTCTTCAAAGGGTCTCTACAGGCCGATGGTCGAATGTCTGATGTTCTCTAACTCGGGCGAAGAGTTCTGTCGCGTGTGCCGAAACGCCATCGAAACGATGATCGATCTTCATTGCGGCAAATGAACGAGAGCCGATACGTTCCCATCTCTCTATGTGATAACCATAAGAAGGAGTCCTTCATGAACTATTCACACGCAGTGCGAAAAGCTGTGGCAATCCCGTTGCTCATCTTCGTCTTCTTTTCATTCGCTGTCGCCATTCAATCGAAGAAAGCCGTTCGCGTCCAGGCGACCGATGCGACGCTGCGGGTCAAGGGCTTTGAACAGCATCAGGAGATGAAAAAGAAGTCGCCCTTCAAAGAACTGAAGTGGCAGTTTGCCGGACCAACGAACGTAGGAGGACGCTGTATCGACGTAGACGTGGTGATGCCAAAGGGGAAGAGCTACACAATGTACGTCGCCGCAGCGACCGGCGGTTTGTGGAAGACAGAGAACGAAGGAACCACGTGGGAACCCGTGTTTGAACAAGGTGTATCCACGTCCATTGGCGATGTGACGATCGCACCGTCTGATCCGAACATTGTTTGGATCGGAACGGGCGAAGCGAATATCTTCCGAAGTTCTCACGCAGGCGGCGGAGTCTACAAGTCGATCGACGGAGGAAAGACGTGGCAGCATATGGGCCTTCCTGACACCTATACGATCCCGCGAATCGTCATCCATCCGAAGGATGCCGATATCGTCTATGTGGCCGCCTCAGGCCATGAGTGGACGGCCAACGTGGAACGCGGCGTCTACAAAACCCTCGATGGCGGCAAGACGTGGCAGAAGGTCCTCTTCATCAGTAACGAGACCGGCGCCATAGACCTTGTTATGGATCCGAAGGACAACGAGACGCTTTATGCCGCTACGTGGCAACGAACCAGGCTTAAATGGAACGATCCCCGGAACAAGCCCGACTATACGGGGAGCGGGATTCACAAAACGACGGACGGTGGCAGAACGTGGAAACAGATTAACGAGGGATTACCCGCCGCAAAGTTCCGCGGGCGAATCGGGATCGATCTTTCGCGCTCGAATCCGAATGTGCTCTACGCGCTCGCTGATAACTATGAGACTTCCCCCGCGGACAGCGGGCGGANNTGATGATAGGGGTGCAACGTGGAGACAAGTAAGCGGACTCACGGACACGACAAAGCGATACATGGAGAGACATTCAGCCACATACGGTTGGGTGTTCGGCCAGATTCGAGTGGATCCGTCCGATGAAAACACCGTGTACTCGATGGGCCTCGGCCTCAACGTCTCGACCGATGGTGGAAAGACGTTCCGCCCACTTCGGGGAATGCATGGCGACCACCATGGTCTATGGATTGATCCCAACAATGCAAGCTATTTGGTAAACGTGAACGATGGGGGGGCGTACGTATCGTACGACAAGGGAAAGAACTGGAGGAGTTACACCGACCGTATTCCCGCGACGCAGTTCTTCAACATCGCCTACGATATGGACACACCGTTCCGGGTCTATGGATCCGTACAGGATTTCGGCAGTTACCGTGGAGCGATCGACTTGACCAGGGGACGGGATAAGGTGCAGGCGATCGCATTCGAATCGGCACCGGGGGGGGAAGGCTCAAGCCATGCCGTCGACCCGAACAATCCCGCGATCGTCTACTCCGCGGGATTCTATGGAACGATCACCCGGACGGATGTCACAAAGCGTTCATCGAAACGCCTGCTTCCCCGTACCTACGAGGATGAGCCGGCCATGAGAGGTGAATGGATCGCTCCCTTCATCATCTCTCCACATAATCCTTCCATTATCTATCACGGCATGCAGTATCTCCTCCGCTCGCTGGATCAGGGCAACACGTGGGAACAAATTAGTCCTGATCTGACGTACAACACCGCGTCGGAAATGGGCGACATACCGTATCACACGCTCACATCGATCTCGGAGTCGCCGCTGCGGTACGGATTGATCTACGTCGGGACGGACGATGGAAAAGTTCACGTCACGAAAGACGGCGGGAAGCGTTGGCAGGAAATCATGGATGGATTGCCATACCAGAAGTTGGTGTCGCGTGTGGTCGCCTCGGCCTTCGATCTGGGAACCGTCTACATGACGCAAAACGGAAGGCGCGATGATGACTTCACTCCGTACGTTTGGAAATCGACGAACTATGGAAAGACGTGGGCCAGTATTTCCAATGGCATTCCGATTGGACCGGTGAACGTGATTCGAGAGGATCCGAAGAACAAGAATATCCTCTATGTCGGCACCGATTGCGGAGTCTACGTGACAACGGACGGCGGAGCCACGTGGAACGTTCTTGGCGCGAACCTCCCGATGACGTACGTGCTCGATCTCGTCGTGCATCCGCGCGATAACATGGCGGCCATCGGGACCCATGGTCGCGGGATCTGGGTTCTCGATCTCAATACTGTTAATGTCGCTGGCGGCCAAAGACCAAGCCGGCGTGAGGATTGACTCTCAAGGCGTCGCGACGTCTTCGTCACCCGAAAGACAACGGCGCCAAGTCGCGGACAGTTGCAGGGATGCTCGGAACGGTCGGGATGAGCGTCGATGATCTTCATCGGATGCGAGCATCAATCGCTGCGGAGGTCTATGATATTAGAATTGATCAGGTCATCATCACGCACGTTGATGCGTTTCGTAGCATTGGCGACCGTCCCTTCACTCCCCCTCGTTGGACTCGCCCAATGGCGACTGCAATCGAGCGGAACGCAGGAGCGGCTGCGAGCCGTCAGCGCTGTGAGCCCAACGGTTGCATGGGCGAGCGGGAATAGGGGAACGTGTCTGAGGACGACGGATGGTGGCAGGACGTGGCGCGCACTGAATGTGCCGGACGCCGATTCGCTTGATTTCAGAGATGTGGAGGCGCTCGATGCACACACAGCTTCTCTGCTCAGCATCGGTCCGGGGGAGCGATCACGGATCTACAGGACAACGGATGGCGGAAGGCGGTGGGTGCTTCAGTTTCGCAACCGAAATCCGCAGGCGTTCTTCGACGCAATGGCATTCTGGGATAGAAACAACGGGATCGCCGTGGGAGATGCCATCAATGGTCGGCTTGTTATCATCAAGACGTCCGATGGCGGAGTGAGTTGGAACGAGATAGCGCGGGAGAACATTCCTTCAGCCCTTCCCGGCGAAGGTGCCTTTGCTGCGAGCGGAACATGTATTACTGTTCAGGGAACGAACAACGTCTGGATTGGAACGGGAGTCAAGGCCGCGCGGGTTTACAGATCACTCGATCGTGGAAACTCGTGGACCGTCTCCACAACCCCGCTTGCGGACGAGAGTGAATCCTCCGGCGTCTTCTCGGTCGCGTTTTGGGACCGGAACCATGGGGTAGTCGTCGGAGGTGATTTCAGAAAAGAAGCGGTGGCTCGCGATAACTTCGCCCTCACGACGAACGGTGGTCGTACGTGGACATCGGTGGGGCACTCACGTCCGACCGGATTTAGATCCGCAGTTTCGTTCTTTGTGCGCGGCAGGATGGCAACCCTGGTTGCAGTTGGAACAACCGGTTCGGACTTTTCGTCGGACGGTGGCATATCCTGGCGGACTCTTGACACGGTAGGTTTTCATGCGCTGGATATTGCCCCGGCTACTTCGGTTGGCTGGTCAGTTGGCGAAGATGGGAGGATTGCCAGATTCGAAGGCCGCCGCCTGACGACGAGGAGGTGACAGGTACGCGCCCGGAGCAGTTGTACGTATGGTTGTCGTTAACGGAAGTTGTCCCCGCACGGGATTGGCCCAATCAGCTTCGATTCTCTCACCATCTAGGCTTCGCTCCCACGACTTCGTTGAGTTCCCACCGATCTTCCCGGATGATTCAGACTTTCTAAGACCGGCGGCGGTCCGAGATCTGAACGGGAGTCCACTTCCGCTTTTCCTATGGGCCATCAGCCTTTTTTCCCTTGAAAGTAAGGCCAGACGGTGGTATGATTAACAAAAGACCAACTCCAACTTCCCCATTGCTCTGCGCTTCATCCTCGAGATAGAATCTCGTGGAATATCGGCGTTTGAAATCCTGGGATCAGTACAGGGTATCCATGCGATCACAATCAGCAATCCACGTGGAGGACACAATGATTCGGCGTGAGCCTCTGCGGTGGAAGAACTTCCTCAGCCGGAAATCTATTCTTGTTTCTGTAGTTGCCGGCGCGACTGCCTACTTCATCATGTGGGGGCATGTCTTTTTTCGAATCCCAGGTACGAGCCTCCTCACTGATCCGCGCGAAATAGTTGTCACGATTGGCGCTGCCGTGAGCGGACCAGTCGGAAGCATTCTCATCGGCGTACTCGCCGGGCTCTACCATCCGATGGAGGAATTTCGAATCTTCGTCGTGATCGGGCATATCCTTGGCGCGGTGTGCATCGGATGGATGTACAAACCGCTTGTCTACGAACGACTCCGAATGCCTTTTGCTCTCCTCGGATGGCTCGGACTGGTGACGATCTACTATTGCGTAGTCCTCGCGAGCACCCTCATTTCTTCGTACGTCCTCGACTATGAAGCGTATCGGCTGGCCGTGGGCTCCGATCTTTCAGTCGTCGGCGCATTGATGCATTATGCTCCCGTGTGGGTGCCGGAGTATCTCGGCACCTGTGTCGTGACGTCGATGATCATGATCGCCTTGCCAAGCCGATACCGTCGTCCGCTGTGGGGGAGGTTGAACAAAATGCAGGATGCACCTCCTGAATACACTACGTGGATTGGCCGCGCGCTCAGAGTTGTAGGAGGAAATTTCTTGGGGATGCGCCTGACAGTGTGGTTTCTTCTCCTCTCGCTCTTTCCTATACTCGTGATTGGACTGTTCGTTCAGGAAGAAGTACAGGACACATTCCTGGTGATCGAGTCAAGGCACCGGCAGGAGCAAGCCCGTGTGATTGCAGGACACGTGGCCAATTGGGATCCACGGCGCACACAGGACATCATGAATTCCCTTCGCGGATCAGTCGAAGGGAGCTATTTCATTCTGGACAGCAGTGGAATCTACCTCGCCCATTCCGATTCAAGCAAGGTTGGAGGTTCCGCGTGGAACGATCTTTCGCACTCTGCTCT
>DMMN01000111.1:30515-30766 GCA_003453835.1 Bacteroidota bacterium
CTGCTCAGCGGCATCGTCATCTGGTTCGTTGTTGCCAGACCTGTGCGGAAGCTGACGCGTGCGGCGGAAGAGCTTGGTCAAGAGCATCTTCACGTGCACGTAAACGCTTCGGAAATGGATGACGAAATCCGTGTCCTCGCAAATGCGTTTAATGAGATGAGCGCGAACGTGCGTACCGCTTATCGTGGCTTGGAAGAGGAAATCGCCGAGAGAAACGCAGCAAGCGAAGCGCTTCGCAGGAGCAAGGCCGA
>DMMN01000191.1 GCA_003453835.1 Bacteroidota bacterium
GACCGAAATCGACAGCGTCGAAATCAAAGTTGAAGAAGATCTCTATGTGGAAGCCCTTGAATGGATGGAGCGTCAAGGCGCGGACATCGTGTCAACATCACTCGGTTACATTGATTGGTACGTCTACGGCAATCTCGACGGGCGGACAGCGACGACGACCAAGGCGGCCCGAATTGCAGCACGCAAAGGAGTTCTCCTCGTGACAGCCATGGGGAATGAAGGGAGCAACAGGCCNNGGTGGGACGCTCGCGTCGTTCAGCTCGACTGGTCCAACAGCGGACGGCAGGGTGAAGCCGGAAGTCGTTGCACAGGGTGTGAACGTCTACGCAATGTACGGTGAGTCGGGATATCGTTATGTGAACGGCACATCCTTCTCGACGCCGCTTGCTGCAGGTGTGGCCGCGTTGATCCTTTCTTCGGATCTCACTCTGACTCCGATGCAGATTCGGGAGAGGATGATCAGGACGGCCGTACCGGTGCTCAGCGACTCGCTGAGGGGGCGTACGGTTCCGAACAACTATTATGGATACGGATTGCTCGATGCGACCGCCGCCACGGACGAGCATCGAGTGAATATCCCGGAACGGTTTGCCCTCTTGACTAACTATCCCAATCCGTTCAATGCGGGCACAGTGATTATCGTCGATGCGCCGGCGTCTCAAGATGTCGAGTTGGCGATCTATGATCTTTTAGGCCGAAAGGTTCGATCGCTCTTCACCGGTCGGATGATTCCCGGCGAGAATAGATTCTTCTGGAATGCCAGCGCCGATGACGCCGGAAGCCGTCTCGCAACCGGCGTCTATCTCTGCCGTCTCACGACTTCCACGTCAATCTTGTCGGTCAAGATGCTGTACATCAAGTGAGTGTCTCAATCTTCCGGAGAACGGCCAAGCGTTGATCGACAACGGTCGAAGCATTACGGAATAAAGGCACGACGTCCGGCAAGCGAAACGATGACATGCCGGACGTACAGAATCCTCATCGTCCTTAACCCGTCCCACCGCCGATGCCAGAATTTCACCTCACGACATCCCTCAACATCCTGTTCGTCATGCTGGGATGCGGTGCGGCGATGGGGATCTCCTTCTTCGTTTATCGCTTCACTCTCCCCCCGATTCCACTCGGCCTGAAGATCGTTCTGATGAGCCTGCGGTCTCTGGCCCTGTTTCTCATTCTTCTGTTGATCAGCGAACCGCTCCTTTCTCTTTTGCGTCGGACGGAGGAGCCGCCCGTTGTCACCGTTCTCCTTGACAATTCCAAAAGCATGACGATCAAGGACAACAAGGGAGACCGAAAAGCAGTTCTTCTCTCGACACTCCAGACTCCTTCCTTCCGAAACTTGAGTTCCCTAGGCGCGGTACACTACGGCGTGTTTGACTCAAGGATGAGGCCGCTTTCACGTTTCTCGTCGGATTCTCTGACCTTTGACGGTGAAGGCACCGACATGAGTGGGGCGCTCCGGCGCCTGAAAGAGAATGCGGCGAAGGTAAACGTTCAGGCAATCATCCTGCTCACCGACGGCAACTCGACAACAGGATCAAGCCCTCTCTATGAGGCGGAGGAAATCGGCATTCCGATCTTCGCGATCGGGATCGGCGACACGAGCGAGCACCGGGACGCGTTGATACGTAAAGTGATCACCAACGCGATCACCTATGCCGGGAACCGTGTCCCCGTGAATGTGACGCTGAAGAGCTCCGGTTTCACGAATGAGCGGGTCGAGGTGTTCTTGCGGGAGGGGACGGGTGTTCTTGATCGGCGCATCATCAGCCTTCAGCCCGGCACGCGTGAGTACGCCGTCGCACTTGCGTTTATCCCCGGAAATGAAGGAATGCATAAGTTAAGCGTTGAAGTCTCCGGGCTTCCCGACGAAGTCTCATACCAGAACAATCGGACCACGTTCTTCACGAAGGTTTTGAAGAGCAAGCTCAACGTTCTGTTTGTGGCGGGAGCACCAAGCCCGGATGTTTCCTTCATCCGTCGCTCGCTGGAATCCGATCAGACCTTGAAACTGAATGTGTTCATCGAGCAAAAGGACGGGCAGTTCGGCGAAGGGCCGCTGACTCCGGCCGTACTTCGTGAAGCGGATTGCCTCGTGCTTGTGGGATACCCCGGGGCGAACAGCTCGACTGCGGATCTCTCCGCGATCGCAGGTGCGCTTGATTCCGGAACGGGAGGCTTCATCTTTCTGAGCCGGACGGTTGATCCCGGAAAACTGCGGAACCTCGAACACACACTGCCTTTCAATGTGCAGCGTCAGCCCGCGGTCGCTGTTGGTGGCTCGACAGACGAACAGCAGGTATTCATCTCGATTCGAGACGAGCAACGTGCAAATCCGATTGTGAAGATTTCCTCCGCATCGAGCGGTATCGATGTTTGGTCGCAGCTTCCGCCACTGTTCATCTCCGGCAGTAATCGAGCGAAACCGGAAGCCGAAGTGCTCGGGCGCGTCCGAATTCAGTCGATTACGATGGCCGAGCCTCTCCTCCTTGGCAGGAATGTTAATCGAAGAAAGTCGCTCGCGCTTCTTGGCTACGGCGTGTGGCGATGGAAACTCATGCCGACCGGGACGCAAGGATCGGAAACCATGCTTGATGAGTTCCTGAGCAACGGCATTCGTTGGCTGACGACCCGGGAGGACGAAAGGCCGATTCGCATTCAACCCACGCGTGAGATCTTCACCGGGCAGGAGCCGGTGGAATTCACGGGTCAGGTCTATGACGAGAGCTTCCGGCCTGTTGACGAGGCTGATGTTCTGGTGACCGTTACGGGGGGCGGCCAAACAAATCAAGTTACGCTGACGCCGTTGGGGAACGGTCGGTATGAAGGATCGCTCGATCCGATGGAAGAAGGAGACTACACGTTCAGCGCTTCGGTTCGCGCGGACGGGAGACAGATGGGGGACGACCGTGGCTTGTTTTCGATTGGAGGGCTGAATGTCGAGTTTCAGGAGACTCGCATGAACAAGTTGCTTCTTCAACAGCTTGCGGCGCGAACCGGCGGCAAGTATTACGATGCAGAAAATGTTGGAGACCTGGCTCGTGATCTGCTCGCCCTTCCGAATCTCCGCGGTCGTGAGGTTGTTCATTCGAGCGAGATCGAGCTCTGGAACAAGAGCTGGATGTTGGCGGTCATTGTGCTCCTCTTTGCGGTGGAATGGTTCTTGAGGAAGCGAAACGGGATGCTCTAAGGTCTCCGGCGGAACGACGTCTATTCTGGTTCGTGACTATTCACCCTGACCTAATGCCCACCAAACACGCGAATGGCACGAACGCTATAAATGATCACAGAACTCCTTTATGTTGAATGAAAGTAACTACTCAGCTTGACTTATTGCCCACTAAACACGCTAATTACACGAACGTTAGAACCAATCAGAGAGCTTTTTATATGCTGANNCCCCGACAATCTTCCGGTCGGGGTGTTTCGTGGGCTGAATGGTTACCTTTCTTCAAAGATTTTTTGGCTGAGTAGTTACTCTGATTCATTGGAAACGAAAGAGAAATCGCGCAACTTCACCGTCAATTACTGTTCAGCGGCAAGCCGGATAGCCAAGAGGATTTACACTTTTCACGAATCACTAATAGGTCGGTAATTCATGAAGCGAACGATATCTCTCTTCTTCCTGCTCCTCATTCCAATCCTGCAATCGCACTCCCAGACTCTTGCTCGCGTCGACAGCTTCTACATGCCGAGCCTTGGAAGGACAAAAACGCTGACGGTCCTGCTTCCATCGAAGTATGATCCCAAGCTTCGATATCCGGTTCTTTATTTGCTGCATGGCCACAGTGGGGACTTCAGGGACTGGTCGACGCGCACGAAACTCGCGGAGTATGCGAGAGAAATACCCCTCATCATCGTGATGCCGGATGGGGAAAACTCCTGGTACGTCAACTCAGCGACGAGCCCACAGGATCGGTTTGAAGATTACATCGTCAGCGATGTGGCGAACTACATCCAGAAGAAATATGCCGTCGATGCTACACGCCAAGGGATTGCAGGACTTTCGATGGGAGGCTATGGAGCGATGATGCTGGCTCTGCGGCATCCCGGTAAGTTTCGGTTCGCCGGATCGCTGAGCGGCGCCATCACCTATCCGCGGGACATTGGCGACACGCTACGCCCCGCCGAGCGCTCGCTCGCTGCCAGCCTCCAACGAGCATACGGCGAACGGAACAACGGATTCCGCAACGGGCATGATGTCTTCCATCTCTATCGGCAAACGCCAAAGGATTCCCTTCCGTATCTTTATTTGGTCATCGGTGCGCAAGACGGCTTTCGCAAGTTCCTCCCGGCTCATCGGGCGCTCACGGATTTGTTGCGGGCCTACGGGGCGGCCTACGAGTACCACGAACTTCAAGGCGGACACAACTGGCAATTCTGGGATCGGGAGATCCAGGCCGTCCTGAAACGAATGAGGGAGATATTAAAATTCTAGATTCCATGCACAGCTCAACGAACAGACATAACGTCGGCAGCCTTCTGCTTGCAGCAGTTCTCTTCCTCACGATTCCCGGCAATGAGTCCGCGACTCATGGTTCCCTCCGGCATGCTGATCCTCCTAAGGGTTCCCTCGTACAGGGAGGAAAGCCGAACGATGCACCCCTCCGTTGGAAGGGATTGATTGGGGAGTATGCGTTGGCCGGCGATACAATCTACGTCCTGGAAAAGGATCAACAACTTCATCTGCTGACGAAAACGACCGAACTCTACCGGCTGAGGGAACAATCGGGGCTCAAGTTCTCGGTTGATGGCCGCGCATTTCGGAATGATACGACAATTGTGTTCAGACAAACCACTGGTGGGCGGGCTGAAGGATTCCTGGTTACGGCGGGAGAGTTTCGGCGGGCCTCGGCCGGAGGGGAAAATGGCTCCACTTTCAAAATCAAACCGTTGAAGCCGGTGACCATTCTGAAGCGCGATGCGTTAAACGCTACTCCACCGAAAGAGGAGGGAGAGTTCTTATCACACAACCTGGTGGAAGTAACATCCATTGACTCTACTATTAAGCTTGATATCAGGTACGCGACAACGAACAACTTCATGAGCGCGATCTTCTATTCCCTCCCGAAGGCTTTCTTGCAACGGCCTGCTGCGGAAGCGCTCGTTCGCGCACATCGCAGCTTGAGGGAACGAGGATACGGTCTGTTGATCTTCGACGCGTATCGCCCATGGTACGTTACGAAGATGTTCTGGGACGCGACCCCGTCCGACAAGAAGATCTTCGTTGCAGACCCATTAAAAGGATCCCGCCACAACCGCGGCTGTGCCGTCGACCTATCCCTGTATGAACTCGACTCGGGAAAGCCGGTGGAGATGGTGAGCGGATACGACGAATTCTCCGATCGTGCGTTTCCACAGTATCAGGGAGGCACGTCGTTACAGCGGTGGCATCGGGAGTTGTTGCGGAAAGCGATGGAAGCGGAAGGGTTTAACGTCTACGACTGGGAATGGTGGCATTTCGATTACAGGGATTGGAAACGGTATTCTATCGGGACAAAGACGTTCGATGAGCTACGCTCATTCCGATGAGATGAAGTTGGCACGGAGGTAATCACATGAGGCAGTTGACCGCACTTCAGGAAAAAAGGGGGATCGCCCTTAGCTCGGTCTTCGCTGCCGTATTCCTCACCGCGACAAAACTCCTCGTTGGTGTGCAAACGAACAGCCTGGGCATCTTGTCGGAGGCAGCTCACTCCGGTCTCGATCTGCTGGCCGCCATTATCACCTACGTTGCCGTCAGTCTTTCCGACAAACCCCCCGATGCCGACCATCGCTACGGTCACGGCAAGGTCGAAAACATCTCGGCTCTCTTCGAAACGATTCTCCTGATCATCACCTGCGGCTGGATAATCTGGGAGGCGGTTCATCGGTTGATTACGAGGAGCGCTCACATCGAGGCAAATGTCTGGGGCTTCCTCGTGATGGTCGTGGCCATCGTTGTTGATATAAGCCGCTCCCGAGCGTTGAGTCGAGTTGCCAGGAAATACGGGAGCCAGGCGCTTGAAGCGGATGCGCTCCACTTCTCCAGCGACGTCTGGTCGTCCCTGACGGTTCTCGCGGGTCTCGCGTTTGTCGCACTCGGATTCCCAAGTGTCGATTCCATTGCCGCCATCGTTGTGGCGTTCCTCGTGTTATTCGTGAGTTATCGACTCGGCCGCCGGACCGTTGATGCTTTAATGGATCGTGTGCCGGGAGGATTGGCCGAAAAGATCGAAGGAGCCATCAAAGAGGTTGATGGTGTCGAGGAAGTACGCAGCGTACGGTTGCGCGTGTCCGGCTCAAAGATATTCGTCGACACGACGATTGCAATTCGACGAACCACCCCGTTTGAGCAAGCGCATCGGATCATGGATGATGTTGAGAAGGCGGTCAAGAATCTCGAACCGAATGCGGATCTGGTTGTCCATGCCGAGCCGTTCATCGGCCGCGACGAGACGATCGTCGACAAGGTGAGAATGATCGTGTTGAACAAGGGACTCCGAGCGCCTCACAATCTGGAGGTTCACCATTCCGGCGGCAAGTATTACATCGATTTCGATGTCGAATACCAACGAGGGAATTCATTTGAGGAAGCGCACAAGCTCGCCTCCGAGATCGAGGATCAAATCCAGGGGGAAGTCCCTTCGGTGGAGAAGGTGACGATCCACATGGAAGAGTTTGTAGCGGACGAAATGGAATTCGTCGATGCAACCGCAGTCGAGCACGAACTTTGCGGAAGCATTCGGGCAATGGTCACCCGTGACAAGCGGGTTGCGGAATGCACAGACCTCAGAGTGCTCAAACAAGGTTCACGGTATCACATTTCGCTCACCTGCAAGATTGACAAATCAAAGACGCTGGAGGAAGTGCATCGAATCATCTCCGAGTTGGAGACAGAGCTGTACCGGCGATTCAAGCAGTTGAGACGACTGACCATCCACGCCGAGCCGACGTAGGGAGGGACGTTTGTTTCCGGCGCTCTTCGAGTCCCATCTGCTCATGACTCCCACCAGATGCCTCCGAAACTAATTCTGAGGACGAGTGCGCGAATTGAGCGGGCAAGAGTAATTCCTTTTGCTTGTCCCCTCATTTGTCCCTATCTTTTCCCGTCGTTCTGACCACTTGCCTCGTATGACATCCGATAAAAAGACCCGTATTCTTATCATCGTCGCACTTCTTGTCGGCTGGATCATTGTCGTCTTTTTCCGCTCCGGCACAGCCTGGGGCTAACCACATCATTGCTCGCGATTGTCGGGCGCGTGCCCGCCGATCGACCCCCGACTATCTCAGGAGACAACTATGGGAGAATCCACGACACCAACAACCGCAGGCCGACTGCTCTCTCTCGACGTCTTTCGTGGCTCAACAGTGGCAGGCATGATGCTGGTTAATAATCCCGGTTCATGGGGACACATCTATCCGCCGTTCAAGCATGCAACGTGGCATGGCTGGACGTACACCGACACGATCTTTCCGTTCTTTCTCTGGATCGTGGGTGTCGCGATGTCCTATTCGTTTACGAAGCGCCTGGAGCGGGGAGACGATCCCAAAAAGTTGCTGCTGCATGTCGTTCAACGGTCGGCGATCATCTTCGCCATCGGGCTCTTTCTCTCAGGATTTCCGTTTGGACTCCTCTTTGGTCACCACTTCGACATTTCAAACCTTCGCATTCCGGGGGTGTTGCAGCGAATCGCCGTCTGCTACCTCGTTGCCAGCTTCATTGTTCTTTACAGCAATCTTACGTGGCAAATACGTTGGACGGGGATTTTCTTGATCGCCTACTGGCTGCTGGTGAAGCTCGTCCCGGTGCCGGGGTATGGAGCCGGTGTTTTAGATCCGTTGGGAAACCTCTGTTGGTACATAGACTCGACCGTGCTGAAGGGTCACACGTGGACAGGCGCACCAGTGCTCGGATTCGATCCGGAAGGGATCGTCAGCACACTCCCCGCGATTGCCACAACGCTGTTCGGAGCGCTCACGGGACACTTCATTCGCTCCGACCGAACGCGGGAAGAGAAAACTGTCTGGATGTTTGTGTACGGTAACGCGATGTTGCTCATTGCCCTCTTGATGGACAATTGGCTGCCGATCAACAAGAATTTGTGGACGAGCTCTTACTCGGTGTTCATGGCCGGACTCGCCCTAAACGTGCTTGCCGTTTGTTATTGGGTGATCGATGTGCGTGGAAACAGAAAGTGGACGAAGCCGTTCGAGATCTACGGCTTGAACGCGATCACGATGTTTGCGCTTGCCGGTCTCGTCGGCAGACTCACGTCGATCGTCAGGATTTCCGTCGCCGATGGAAAAGAGATTTCTCTCAAGGCGTGGTACTATGATGCGCTCTTTGTGCCGTTAGGGGATCCGATGTTTGTCTCGTTCCTCCATTCCATTGCGTTCATGCTCGGACTGTACCTGGTTGCCTACATCATGTATCGAATGAAGTGGGTCATCAAAGTCTGACGATCGAACGCCTCGCTTCGAGGCATTCCCTGCATGATCGTATCCACAAGAACCGGTAATCCGCTGCAATCGTATAGCCGGCAGAGGCTGGCGATGGGCCTTTCGCTGGGCATCGGCTTCCTGATGCTCGGCGGCAAAACCTACGCCTACGTCCTAACTGGCTCGGCTGCCATCCTCTCCGACGCCGCGGAATCCGTCGTCCACGTGTTCGCAGTCTCATTCGCTGCATTCAGTTTGTGGCTGAGCCACAAGCCTCCCGATCCCAGCCATCCATACGGCCATGAAAAGATCAGCTTCTTCTCCGCCGGATTTGAAGGCGCGATGATCGTGATCGCGGCACTCTATATTATCTATGAGTCGATCGCGAAATGGATTGCGGGATTGGAGCTGGAAAACCTTGAGACCGGCGTGATCTTTACGGCCGCCGCAGGAGCTGTCAACGGTGTGCTTGGGACGTATCTGGTCTGGCAGGGGAAGCGCCACGGGTCCATCATCCTCATCGCGAACGGAAAACATGTGCTGACCGATTCCTGGACCAGCTTCGCCGTGATCGGTGCGCTCGTGCTTGTGCTCTGGACGGGATGGCTTCCGTTCGATCCGATCGTTGCCATCCTTGCCGCGCTGAACATTCTCTGGTCGGGGGGAAAATTGATCCGGCAATCGATCGGCGGATTAATGGACGAGGGAGATCCGATGCTGGAAAAGATTATAAGGAAGGCGCTTGACGATGAAACGGGGAGGCGGGGACTCGCCTATCACGAATTGCGATACCGTCAGAGCGGAACGTCCATCTGGGTGGAATTCCATCTCTTGTTCGCACGGGGCTCTCTGCTGGAGGATGCTCATTGGAAAGCCACCGAGATCGAAGCAGCATTAAAGAGCACTCTCCCCGTCGCCGTGAACGTCATTACGCATCTTGAACCGGTGGAAGAGCACGACGAAGTCCACCAGCGCATCGAGTCGGGGCGGGAGTAGCGAGTTCGGGAAGGTACTCGTTTCCCGCGCATGCTTGATCCTCCGGCTTTCAATAGGGCGTCTCTCCCAAAAGTCAAAGGCGACACTCGACGGTGTCCCCTCAGCTCCCCTTGCTCTCAGCGAGAAGGGGAACATTCACTCACCTCCGCGCCGGAGACCCCTCAGCTATTCGGTTTCCGGTACTCGAGCGTCAGCGTGATGTAAATCGTATCCCCTGCAACCAGACCTCCCGTCTCGACCGTCCGATCCCACTTCAGCCCGTAGTCAAAGCGATTTACCGAGATTGTCGCCTTCCATCCGGCCAGCGTGCCGCGGCTAGTTTTCAATGTGCCGGTGTTCTCTGCGTCGAAGGAAACGCTCTTCGTCGAATCCCGGATCGCGAGGTGGCCGTGGATCTTGAATCTGTTCTCGCCGACCTTTTCAATCGAGGTGCTCTTGAACTTGATTTCCGCGAACTTCTCGGCGCTGAAGAAGTCGTCCGATTTGAGGTGGTTATCCCTTCGTTCGTTTTCCGTATTGATGCTTGCGACGTTGATCGTCGCTTCGACGGCAGCGTCGCTGTAGTCGTCCTTTACGGAACTCAACGCGATGTCGAATTCCCGGAAGTTTCCGGAGACCTCCGAAATGAGCATGTGCTTGACGCTGAACGAAACCCTCGAGTGGGATTTGTCAAGCTGCCAGCCGGCCGTCTGCGCCGACAGGCCGATGACACTAACAAGAGTAACAGATAGAAGAATGAGTAAGCGTCGCATAGATCTCCTTTTGTTGAGTGTGATGAAATGAGAGAGTTGCAGTGTCAGAGAATTTCGATTTCGATTCTATCCTGGTCGCGGGCAATCACTGTCCCGTTCGTCATCAGCAGAGGTGCTTCGGATGTTCGCAAGCGCTCCTGAACGGTCGTCCTCGTGCGGTCGTCGGGGAGCGCAATTCCGAATCGAATCAATCCAACGGCGTTCTGAGGAGGCGGCGGAGCGCCCGGTCCTGACCAGGTGTTGAGGCCGATGTGATGATGATATCCCCCGGCCGAGACGAACAAGGCGCCCGGATAACTCCGTTGAACGACGTCAAAGCCGAGTGTGTCGGCGTAGAATCGTTCTGCTTTTGAAAGATCAGAGACGTTCAGGTGAATGTGGCCGATGTCGGTTGCCGGATGGAGGCCGTCGTCTTCGTTGTCAGAATACGCCGAGAGCAGAGAATCAAGATCGAGATGCCATGTTCCCATTTGAAGCTCTCCATTGACAAACGTCCACTCAGTGCGCGGCTTGTCGGCGTACACCTCCAGGCCGTTTCCATCCGGGTCGGCAAGATAAAGCGCTTCGCTCACCCCATGGTCGGCGAATCCCTGGAAGGGATACCGCTGCTGGGAGAGTTGTCTGAACAGCTTCGCAAGCTCTTTTCTGTTCGGTACGCGGATGGCGATGTGAAAGAGTCCCGTCGACCCGGTCGGACGTGGAATCGCGTCCGGCCGCTCGGTCAGCATCAGGATCGGCTTCCCAGCTTCCGTCGGCGACAAGGAGATTGTGGAGCCTTGGCGCTGAACCTGCGTAAGGTTGAGCAAGCCTTTGTAGAATGCGAGTGCTTTCTGAAAGTTCTTTACCCGAAGATGCGCATAATCAATGTGCGTGCCTTCAGGAAGCCTGTATGAAGCGAGTGACGGCATCTTCTTTCGTGACTTGCGTTAGTTCATCGAGAACTGCAGCATCGAGACGTTCATGACGTTGTGAAACGCCAGGGAGTGGATTTCAATTCCCACAAACTTCGTGAGAGGTAATGCCTGAAGAATGTCCCGCACCTCTCCGTCTGAGTTGCCCAGAATCGTTGCCCAGAGAACCGAGCGGTCAATGGCTAGGCTGTAGCTCGTCAGGGTTCCGCGCGCCATCAGCTCATTGATCCGGATTCGTTGGTGAGGGATGAGAGAGACAAACTCCTCCGTCAGGAATTCCGGCAGCTTCATGATTACCATAAACTGTTGCATATGATGACCTACTCTCCTTGCGCAAAGCCGCCTTCGAGATTCAAATCCGAAACTCTAAATCCGAGATTCGAAACAAATTCGAATCGCTGAAATTCGAAACGATTCAAGAAACACCGGCCTTTTCCTTTTCGGAATTCGGATTTGGAAATTGTTTAGGATTTCGACCCGCCTGCCAAAGCGAAGCGGCGGGCAGGTATTCGTGCTTCGGATTTATCCTCGTCCGGCGTAAAGCTGCGCAGCATGAGTGCCGTATTGTTCCGTCGTGAGCGATTGTTCAATTCGACTGTGGCCCGATTCAAGTCACGCGACAGCCTGAACCGCGTGCCGGGGATGTCGTTCATGATGTTTGAATCAGCTCAGAATTGCAAGTTGGCCTGGACCAGCCAGCAGCAAGTAGACGGCCATTGCGAGGAGCGCCAGGTTGAACTCGTAGCCCTCTCCTTTGCCGGC
>DMMN01000078.1 GCA_003453835.1 Bacteroidota bacterium
AGCGGTCAACTTGAGTCAGTTACTAATCCATTACTCCCCTCTTCACCATCCGCCATCACCCACGCCGCTCCCCACTACAGCCTGATCTCCCAGTAGATACTCTTCTTCAGTTCTTCCACCCACTCGGCGTTCAGTTTATTTCGTTTCACAAAGAGAGCCATCTGTTCAACTCGCTTGAAGTCTTCTGCGAGGCCTACGTCATGGGCGGGGACGCGCTTCCGGAGCAGAACGATCTGATAACCGTAAGACGATTTCAGGGTGACACGATGCGGCTCGCTGATCTCGGTCGGCTTGAGGTCCTTGACGACCGGCGCGAACTCGGCCTCAAGCTGATCAACGGCAACATGACCCAAATCGCCGCCCAGCGATTTTGTCTCGTCATCTTCCGAGTAGTTGCGAGCCAGATCTGCAAACGCTTCCCCTTTTAGAGCCCGTTCCCGAATCGCCCTTAACTGTTGCACGGCAGCCGAATCGCTCTCGGGGCCTTTCTCCACACGCATCAGGATGTGCCGACAATGGACGGACTCGCCCCGCCGCTCGAGGAGCTGCACGATGTGATATCCAAATTCTGTTTTGAAGACATTCGATATGCCGTTCTCTTTGAGCGAGAAGACAACCTCTTCAAACTCGGGAACAAACACGACGCCCCGCTTTGCCCAACCGAGGTCCCCCCCGCTGCGCGAGCTGCCGTCCTGAGAGTACCGTTGCGCAAAATCGGCAAAGTCGCCGCCGCCGGCGATGCTATCTCGAATCGTGGAGAGCATCATTCGGGTTTGTTCTTCATGGACCGTATCGGTTTTCGGGGCAATGAAAATGTGGCTGAGCTCCAGCTCTTCCGGGACCTTCGGCAAGCTGTCTTTGTACGATTCGAAGAATTCTTCGGTCTCGCGGCGGGAGATCTGCATCGTCCCCTCGCGTTGCTGGCGAAGACGCTGGATCAGGAGTTGCTTGCGCATTTCGGGCCGGTATTCGCGTTTGAGCCGGCCGATGGGCTTGCCGTAGATTTGTTCGAGTCGCTGTTCGGATCCTGCCTGGCGGATAATGTTCTGAAATTGCTGATCGAGCGTGCGATTCACCTCGTCTTCCGTCACCGACACGCTGTCGAGGATTGCCTGAGCAAGCATGAGCTTCTCGGCAACCATCGATTCCAATATCTGTTTGCGAAGCTCGGGTTTTGACGGATCGACTCGATTCTGCATCGCCACCATGTTCAGGCGCTCCTGCAAATCCGATTCGGTGATGATCTCTTTGTCCACAACCGCAACGATTCGGTCAAGCATCGTCTGGCTCAAAATCTCGGTGGAGGTTTCAAAGAGACATCCGGCTACTAGAATGAAACGAACAACGGCACCACTCCTCATACAGCACTCCTTCTCTTATGGATGCGTCTGTGAATCTACTCTTTTCCTGGCGTCTCGCCGCCGGCGTTGATGAGAATCTGGACGGAATGTTTGGAACGGAGGTTCTCCATTAACGAATCCAGCAACTGCCGGCGCCGCTCCATCGTCAAGCGGCTGTGGATTTCATCCTCGACGTACTTAAGCTCCGCGGTTTGCCCTTGCCGGCTGTATTTCCATACGGCCAAAATGTAGAACCCGTCATTCGTTTGGATGGGAAACGACGGGCCTTCGTTCCTTGACGCAGCGGCGACCCTCCAGAGTTCCTGAGGCAGCAAGGTGCTTTGAGTATGAAACATCGAGTCGACCCGGCCTGTGACAAAGCGAGCCGATTGTGGATCGGCAAGCATTTCGCCCAGGGCTGCATTCCATGCCGTTCCCTGCAACACGGCCGTGCGGAACGTGTTCGAAGCATCGCGATCGGAAAACAAGACGAAACTCACCAACGCTACATCCGTCGATAACGAGAACTCTCCCAAGTGTTGGCGGTAGTACACTTCGAGTTCTGGCGGAGTCGGCCCGACTGTTCGGTTTTGATAGACGTCTTCTTCCAGCAGGGCGTTGATGGCGAGTTGCCGTCGGACGTCCTCGAGCCGTGCGAGAACGTGCTCTTTTCGATCCAATCCCCGGCGTACCGCCTCCCGATAGAGGATCTCGTTGTTAATCCAACGACGAATGTATTCCTGCAATTCCGCGTCTGAAACGCCCCGCGCCGAATCGAACTGAGCTCGCACCGTTTCGAGTGTCAATGTCTGATCGTCGATGCGTGCAACCGGCGTTTGGGGAGGCTCGCTTCGACCGCAGCCTGCTGCAACCAGAAACAGGCCCACCGCAAACAGATCAGTTCTTCTCGTCACGTTTCCTCTTGAAGGCTTCCGACAAGAGATCTCTTTTCAGATGGACGGGAAACTTCTTTTTCATCTCCTCCACCCACTCCAGTTCCCGCTGCTTCGAGGCATATTCCTGGTAGCCGCTTGAAAGTTCCGTCGATGCCTCTTCGAAGGTTTTCACTCGCGCACTATCTTTTGCAATGACGTGGATAATTGACCAGCCGTCGGGATTTTCGAACGGCGGCGCGATGCTATCAACCGACAAGATTGCCGCATAGCGCGAAAGGAAATTGCCGTCGTTCGCCATGAAGTCCCAAAGCCCTCGCTTGTCCTTGTATCCTGCCCGCGTGGTGTACTTCCCCGCGACGTCACCGAATTCTTTTCCGCTTTCAACCTCCTTGTAGGCCGCTTTCGCAAGGCTGTCCGATGGTACGAGGATCTCGGCAAACTTGACGCGACTGGGCCAGCGGTATTTGTCCTTGAACTCTTCATAGTATCGTCGAAGCGCTGCGTCGGTCACCTCGATCTTCTTCCATACCTCATCTTGCTCAACACGATACAACAAGATACCGTCGCGATATTCGTCCATCAGTTTCGCAAATGCCGGATGGAGGGAGGGAACCTGGCGGGCGTGTTGTTCCAGGACTTTTGTCTCGGAGAGTCTCTCAACGATCTTCTCGATGTTCGGCGAGGACAATAACGTGCCCTTGAATTCCTCGCTGGAGCCCAGGTGATCGACCAAGTCCTTTAGTGTGAGTTTCCGGTCAGCCACCG
Source organism: Bacteroidota bacterium (assembly GCA_003453835.1). Lineage (GTDB taxonomy): Bacteria > Bacteroidota > Ignavibacteria > UBA10030 > UBA10030 > UBA10030. Next base: position 3,002 of record DMMN01000078.1, read on the forward strand.
TAAACAAGGAACGATTCATAAGGTCGTCCGCCAGAGAATTGCTCCACGCCGAGTCCCGCGGTGTTTTCGTCGAATCGAAGGCCTGAGTAAGATGATGGAGAAGCTCGACATCTAACTTCAGGTCGTACCGCTTCTTGAGATGATGCACATACTCCTGGTAGTCGAATGGATAGCGCGACTGTTGGTACTGCTGGCGAAGTTCCTTCTCCAAATCCTGAAATGCGCCGATCCCTCTGAATTCAGTCACTCGAAAGATATGGTAGCCGTACGGTTGCCGGAGCGGCTCTGTGATCGCGCCCGGTTCCAAACCATAGAAAATGGCTCCAATCTCCGGAGGAATCACGGCCCGTTCATAGAAACCAATATCGCCACCGGCTGCGGCGCTCCCGGGATCCTGACTGTATTGCCGGACGGCTTCCACAAAATCCGTACCCTCGCTCAGCTTCCGATGGATTAACCACGCCGAGTCTTTGACCGCAAGCGTGTCTTCCAGAGTCGGAGCGAATCGCCGCAAGATGTGGCTGAGGCGCACTGCACCTTTGTTGGGTTTGCGATCCGTGACCTTGATAATGTGATACCCAAATTGAGTCCGAACGGGAAGCGGGGTGTACTCACCCGTCTTCAAGTTGTAGCAGGCGTCTTCAAACTCAGCCACCATCCTGCCATAGCTGAAATATCCNNTCACCGGTACGAGGCCGATGACCTTCATTGCTTTCTCGTACGCCTCAAGCGTGTCCTTGGGGGGAGCGTTCCTGTCCACTCGGATAAGAATGTGGCTCGCTCTCAACTCCTCTTTCTTGCGCTCAAACATTTTCTTCACGCCCGGCTCCACCAGCTCCTTCTCCAGCATGTAAGAAGTTGCCACACTGACTTTGTACGTTTCCAGCTCATTCTGAATGGCAGTGTCCTGCAGCAATCCCTGCTCTCGCGCTTCCATCACCTTCAGCTTGAATTTGACGAGAAGATCCAGGAATCGCTCCCGTTCCTCCGGAGTGGAAGTCATCGACTTCTCCCAGCCGCCGTTGTGCTTCGAGTAGTTCTCCTCAAACTCCTCAAGCGTGAAGACTTCGTCTCCTATTGTCCCCATCTTGGTTCCGGGTGTTTGTTCGGATCGGAAGATCGCGCAGCCGCCGGCAATGACCGTGATGAAGACTCCGATAATGATCAATCTAAGACGCATGTTCCTCCTCTAAATTCGTTCATTCGTTCCAAAAACAGCGAAATTACTGACGAAAGCGTTCAATGTTAACCAAATTTGCCAAGCCAAGCAAGGGATTATTCCTCCGGCCTGTTCCATCGCTCGATGATATGGACGGACATCTGCATCGATGCGATTGACCGAGAGAGATGAAACTTCTCCTCGCGATCGAACCACGTCAAAGCAACACGCTCTGCAGTGAATGTGTTAGGTGCCGGACTTGAGGATCTCTTTTTTTCTTTTCAACACCTGGTTGGCGCGCCAACTTTGCACTTCATACCACTGCGGCGAGGTTGAGCTTCGAACGTAGTATTTGTCTCCCTCTTTGACGTAAGAGAAGCTCAATTGGACTCCGCCGGAGGAAACCATGGCGTTAATCTTTGGAGCGGGTGTGGGAGGCGTGTCTACAAATTCGTCGGCTTGAAAGTTGGAAAGAGATGAGAGAAGGTTATCGACAACCCACTGTTGCGTCGAATCGCTGCCGATCAGCCAGAGGCTGTCTTTGAACATGAGGACGAAGGTCGTGTCGCCAAACTGAAATGTGATCTCCTTGATGTTTTCCTTTGGAGTTATGAAGATGGTTCGATCGCGCCACTCCTTTACCGGGCGATTGAAGACGTAACTCATGGCATTCCCGACGAGAACGACGTCGTTCGAGTTCGATCGCCGGGCATAGGTTTCGGAGTATGATGCACCCCCCTTGCCGATAACAAACGAGGATTTTTCAGCTCCCTTCTCGTAGATCTTCACCAGCGTTCCTGTTGAGTCGACTTGGAAGACCGATTGCTTTTCCGGCTTGCTCGAAACGACACTCTTGATCTCCAGATTTTTGCTTTGCTGGATCAACGAAGCAACATTGGCTTGATCCGCCCGGCACGAGATCGGATGTTGGAGATACCACTCGACCCCGCGCCGTTCAAGGACAACATTCGAGTTTGGCGATTTGATCTCGATCTTATCGACCGAAAGGGAGTCGACGCTCGCCAGGAACTCGCCGCTGGTCCCTGTTGAGCTTTGCTCACCGGGTTTCTGCATCACCAGGAACGCGACGAAAACAAGCACAAGAACGATTCCAAGAAGGATATATGTATTTCGATTCATAGAATTATCCAGATTGCTCTATCTTCGACCTTCATCATTCGACATTGAACATTCGACATTGGACATTCAACATCGGACATTCAACATTTGAGGTTCAACCTACGACTGAGCCTCCATCATTCTCTTGAGGGTCACTCTTCTCCGCCACCGGAACAATCCATATCCGATGATGAGCAATGGCGGGCCAATGAGATTGGCGTATTTCAGCAGTTGTTTCGTGCCATCGGATACTTGTTCCAGCGGCGGCGTCACGACGTTCTTGGATCGGATCGTAATCAGCCCGGCGTCATCCGCAAGATAATCGACAATGTTGGCAAAGAACGTCAGGTTCGCACGGTTGCCAAGATACTCGTCTTTCATGAAGTCTCCGTCCCCAACGACGATGATGCGAGTCTGGGGGCTTACCGTTAGCACGGCGGAAGGTTGTTTGCCGGCGAAGAAGCTCTTGAAGGAGCCCTCTACGACAGCAGCCATCGGGATTCCATCCTCGGCAAGATCTGCAGCCGTGTAACGCTGGAACGGATCGATCATAAAGAACCCGGTTTGCCGACCGCTTCTCTTGGACGACCGGACAAGCACTTCTGCTTTCAATCCCTTCCCCGACGCGGCGCTTGTATCGACCGAACTCACAAAATGAAACAGAAGCCCCTGCAAGTCTTTCACGATCGGATTGTCACGACTAAAGTTCGAGGCAAGTGGGATATAGGGAAAGGGAATCTGGCTTTGGACCGTAAAGGGACCTTGTTGCTGCATGACCGAGATGTTGGCGCACTGGGCGTCGCGAATAAGATCCGGATTGATGCGGATGCCGTAGTCTTGGAGCATGTCTTCGAGCCCCGTGTCGTTCGGCTGCCCCATTCTCGCCTGGAGGTTTGCGTTGATCTTGTTGAGGAGAAAGGCCACCTTCCCTCCTCGCATCAGATATTGATCGATGTGGTACGATGCACTGTCCGTGAACCGGCTTTGCGGCGAGATGACGAGCAGCGCCGCAATGTCGACCGGCACCGGATCGCTCTTCGAAAGATCGACGGCCGCCAGGTCGTATTGCTGACTGAGCGCCTGTTGGACCTGCCGCATGCTGTAGAGGTCCGGCTCCTGGTGTCCGCTCGTGTAGCCGATCTTCTTCTTTGTCCGCGTCGTGAGCCTCTTCAGCGCGCTGCTGATATCGTATTCCAGCGTGCTCAGGTTTTGGACAACCGGCAGGACTTCCTTCCGATCCTCATACAACATGATCAATCCGAGGTAGCCGCGTTTCACCTCGAACTTATCCTCTTTTACGACCTGCACCTGGACGGGAGAGATTCCTTGCTGCTGGGCGTCCTGCTCGCCCTTCTCGCCCGTGGGATTGATGAACTCATACGTGAGGTTGCCCGAGGCGTACGCTTTGTACTCATTCAGGAGATCGAGCACTGCGCGTCGATTGTTGTTGTACGGAGATGGAAGGTCTTCGGTGAAATACGCCTTGACCGTAACGCGATCGTCGAGCGACTGAACCAGACTCTTGCTGGCATCGGAGAGCGTGTAGACGTTCTGACTTGTCAGGTCCAGCCGTCCAAACAGCCGGACGGAGATGAAATTCAACAAGACGAGAATCGCAAGGATCAGGAGTATTCGAAGGATGGCTTGTGTCTTTTTGGTATTCATACGCTCATCATGTTTTCATTCGACATTCTGCGACCTCTCCCGCCGGCGAATGAAGTTCGCGACGAAGCGGGGGAATTGCTTTGATCACCACTTTCTCCGCTCGAGCGAGAGAACGCTCAGATACAACATGAGACCAAGGAGAGTCAGAAAATAGATTAGATCCCGTGAATCGATTACGCCGCGAGCGATGTTCGAGAAATGATAATCGACACCCAGGAATTCTACAATGCTTGTGAGCGACTCCGGGACATAGAGAAGAATCTTATCAAGCATGAACAGTGCGAACACCAGCACGAATCCGATGATAAATGCAACGACCTGATTGTCGGTCAGGCTCGAGGCAAACAACCCGACTCCAACATAGACGCCGGCCATCAACATCAATCCGAAATATCCGCCGATGACGGGTCCTTTGTCGATTTCTCCAATTGCCGCGATCGTCACATAATAGACGAGCGTCAGGAGAAGCGCTATCCCGACCAGAGCCCAGGCCGCAAGGAACTTACCAAGAATAATCTCGACGTCGTGCAGCGGCTTCGTGGTCAGTAATNNCACCAGCCGGAGCGACGCTACGTTGGCAAGAAAGAGATTGCTCGTGTGAAACCATCCGATGATGGCAAGGAAGACGACGATGACGACATACGCCACCGCCGAGTTGAAGTACGACCGGAGTTCTTTCCGGAAGATCGTCCCAACATTGCCGAACTGAAGCGTGAGTACTTTTATGTTGATAGTCATCGTAAGATTTTCAATTGTCGATTATCCGATTGCAGTTCTCCACTTCTTCTCCTCATCCCCATTCTCCAACTCTCCGTTTCTCCCATTCTCCCACTCTCCCGCTCCTCCGTTCTTCTACTCCCCCCCTTCCCCCCGACCGACGTCTCAGCCAACCTTCGTCAGCTTGTGGAACACTTCCTCAAGGCTCGTCACCTTCCTCGACATCTCAAGCAATACCCATTTCTCGGTAACCGCCTGGTTGAAGAGTTGCTCGCGAATGTCTGATCCCTTTGCCGTGAAGACGGAGAAACGATGCGCACCGTCTTTTCCTCCTCCGTACTCTACTGATTCCACGTGAGGCAATGCCTTGAGCTTCGGAAAGATATCCGTCATAGCATTACGGACGTCGGCTTTGAGCTCGACCGTAATCGATTCGGAGCCATGGAACTCTTGCTGCAATTGCTGTGGCGTGCCGTCTGCAACGATCGTTCCTTCATTGACGATGATGACGCGATCGCAGGTTGCTTGTACTTCGGAGAGGATGTGCGTTGAGAGTATGACCGTTTTGGCGCGACCAAGTTGTCGAATCAGGTTTCTGATCTCGACGATCTGGTTCGGATCCAATCCGCTCGTCGGCTCATCAAGAATGAGCACCTCGGGATCGTGGATCATTGCCTGCGCCAGGCCCACACGTTGACGATACCCTTTTGACAACTCGCCGACGTCTTTATGCCGGACCCCTTTGAGACCGCACACCTCGATCATGGCCTGCATCTGCTGCTTCAGCTTCGCCTTGTCGAGACTGTGCAGACGAGCGGCGTACTCGAGATATTCGATCACGTTCATATCAAGATAGAGCGGATTGAGCTCGGGCAGGTAACCGATTTTCCGGCGAACTTCGAGAGAGTGGGTGCGGATATCAAGCCCGTCTACGTCAACCAAACCAGATGTCGGGGGCATGTAGCACGTGATGATTTTCATTGTGGTCGTTTTGCCCGCGCCGTTTGGACCCAGGAAGCCGAGAATCTCTCCCGTCTTGACATCAAAGGAAATGTCTTTGATGGCCTTTTCGTGACCGTAGTACTTCGTCAGATTTCGAACTGTAATTGCCATGCACTATCAATGAATAAGTGTGAAGGAGGATTCGTTGCAGATACTCTTGTTTCTGTGTTCCGCGGCGGGTGCAATGATATGAAAAGAGAAAAAGAAAATCAAGGGTCAATATTTCCTCGATATTTCCTCTAACACCTTGCCTTCTAGAAGAGTTAGAGCAAAAAGAGCAACCGTCCAATGACACGCTTCGTCAAGATTTGGAGGAGCAAGATTTGAGGGCCCCCGTGTTGGTCAGAAGAGACTCGGCTGACCTGTCACACGCTTCAGAAAATGCTCCACGGAAAGCATGAGGGATTTTTGGCTGAGCCCAAATTTCCTGCGGTTCACTTCAAAAAGTTGTTCAATCGCGTGAGCCAATTGACCCTCACCCGTCATGCGTTTCCCGAATGTCGAATCAGAGAGCTTCCCGTCCCGGATGTCCCGGATTCGCTTGAGGATTCTTGGCGCTTGGGCCGGAAGCTCACGCCCGAGCCATTCGAGAAAAAGGGCCTCTACTGAGTTCGGAAGCCGGAAGATCGAGTAGTTCGCGTAGCGGGCACCGCAATCGGAGATTTCCCTGAGGATGGCTGGAATCTCCACGTCATTAAGGCCGGGAATGATAGGGGCGATATTCACGCCGACCGGTATTCCCTTTGAAGCAAGCATCTCGATCGTCTCAAGCCGCTTTGCCGGAGTGGAGGTGCGCGGCTCCATCTTCCGGACGAGCCCGGAATCCAGGGTCGTAACGGTGATGACGACAAGGACCATGTTGAGGGATGCAAGCTCTTGAAGGATGTCGGCATCGCGCTGAACGAGCGCGTTCTTCGTAATGATCGAGACCGGATTCCGGTACTTCAGGAACACCTGCAGGCACTTGCGCGTGAGCCCGAGAGCCCGCTCGATTGGCCGGTAGCAATCGGTATTCCCGGAGAACACAATGACCTGCGGCTTCCACGCCCGGTTCTGAAATTGCTCCTCGAGCAAAGCGGCGGCATTCTGCTTTACAAGAATCTTTGTTTCGAAGTCGAGTCCGGAGGAGAACCCGAGATACTCGTGACTGGGACGCGCATAACAGTAGATGCACCCGTGCTCGCACCCGCGGTAGGGATTGATGCTGTAGGTGAAGCCGAGATCCGGGCTATCATTCTTGGCGAGGATGGACTTGGTGTGATCAAGATAGAACTGCGTCAGGATCTTTCGATCGGGATCAGGGTCCTCAAAGTATTGTGTAAGATCGTCGGGCGGTTTCTCGACGTGGAGTCGCTCAAATCGGTTAGGGGGATTGAAGCCTGCGCTGCGGCCTGTGGCAACGCTCCTGCTCATCGATCCACAAGGGCTTGAGGAAGCTCATGAAACAAGGGGACTTGTTGTGCAGCGGCAGAATCCAGTCGCTGCTGCTGTGCCCCGCGGATTCTTTTTCGTACAGGCATCGGGAGGTCGAGGTATTCTTTCAGCGCCGTGAGGTCGTAGCCGAACGGAAAGAGCAATGTCTCGGCCGCTTTGAGCGCAAACTCGGTGTACTGCTCGATATCGTATCCATCTTCGAACGCGTACAGCGCCAGCGGTTTGGCTTTCTCCGGTTTCTTTTTCCCCGACTGATCGAGAATAATGAACTCGATCATCTCGCCGGCGGCAAGATGCACGCCCATCTCTTTCACCATCTTCGAGACGACGGCGCTGATGCTGTTGTTCGTGTACTCGTCCGCCTCTTTCGTGATGTGTCGCCGCAGGACAAGCTCCATCGGGTTCGCCCTTCCGCTGCGCAGGATGGCAATATACCCTCGGACAATCTCGAGCAGCTCGGGCACAAGTGCTTTCACCTCCCGGACATTGCGTGCGCCCCCCATGCGGTCCAACATCGCCGCCTGCATGTTCTTTACGAACTTCGGCGTATCGCGGCGGCGTGCTTCGATGCCGCGGATCTTGATATCACCGTGTTGGTACCACCCGACATACCGGTTGGCAGTTGTGATCTCGGGGTCCTGCTTCGAGGCCGGGAACAGAATCCAGTTATAAATTCCCTCCAACGAAATGTCGATCCCGACTTTCTCTGCAATGGCGCGGCTGAGCTGCTCATAGTCCTGCCCGGTTGCACCCGGTTTCGTAAGCCACACGCAGTCGATAATGGCGTGGAGCATCCGGAACCCATGGCTCTCGGCAATCTCCTTGGCAGTCAGAATTGCATCGCGTGAAAAGGCGTTCACCGATTCGTGCGCCTCGATGCGGCCGAACCGCGCGTTCTTATAGCCGAGATACCCGAAACAGCTTACCAGCATCCACTTCAATGCATTTTGCCGGTGATCGTATTTGCGGAACAGCGCTTCGTCCTTTCCCTTGTAATACTTCTTCAGCTTCTTGTAATGTGCGCGCTTCTTCACCACGGCTCGGAGCGTTGCGGGAATGATTCCCTCTCGCTTGTTGCAGATCGTGTAGTCCAATTCCGGCACCCTGTTGTTCCTGCCTGCCCCAAATTCTTCGGGGACTGCTTCGCCGGCTTGTTTTACCAAAGCGTCAGCGACGTGCGGCCGCGGGCAACAGCGGCAGTTCACCGTCTCCGGCGAGACGTTCTTTTCCACCATGATGGTGGGGTACATCGAGACAAAGTCGAGCTCGGCCACATCCTCGTGATATCCGAGCGGCGGATTGAAGATGAGTCCGCCGCGATCCGCCAGCAGCAGCGTTGCCGCCGACTTGAACTCCTCCGGCTCCCGCTTTTTGGAGGGAATCAAGATATTGTGTTTGTAGGCCCATGAAAGCTGCAGCGACGACATGGACGTGCCGATGCTTGCCCGCGCCTGACGCTGCCCGCACATCTGCGTCAGCCGGACCATTTCAAACAACCCGTCCAGATCCGCCTCCGCCATCGTAAACGAGTTTTCCCGGTCGATGTGCCAGCGACCGGCAAGCTCGAACGCGCCGTCCTTGTGCACGACCTTGCCGTACTGGAAGAAGCTCGATTCTTTCGTCACCGTGTAGCCGGAACTTTGATCGCGGTTCAGCAGAAGCGGGACACGATGGTGTTGCGCCGCGTCGGTAAGCGCCGGCAGCAAGGAAGCATCTCCATGCTCTGTGAGAATGATATCGGGATCGCAGCGTTGAAGGTGCCAGTTCAGCGCTTCGAGAACTTCCCGCGGAGTTTGCTGTTCGAGCGTGTAGGTGCGGTCTTCATAAGATACTTCAAGCTGAAGGTGTTTTTGATACTTGGGTGGAACGAAGTCGNNCTCACGTGATACTCGCCGAAGCCCAGCGGAAAGAGCTGCGTTTCGTACAGAAACAACTGGGCGACAAGCAGATCGGAGTTGAAGAAGGCGAAATGCGGAAAGAACCGCTCGTAGTACCAGACGGCTTCTTTGAACCGTGTCGCGTCATGAACGTGCACCTGCAGCACATCCCATGCTTCGCCGGAATAGATCTCCGTGCGCGTTGTCCGTGTCAACGAAACCGGAACGGGGCACCGCGTGCAAAGCAAAAGCGCGCGTTTAATGTCCGCATCGTTCAGCCGAAGAAAGAACGACGGGTGGAACGGATGCCGGCAGCAATGCCTCACCCCGCCGGTGTCGATCAGCCAGAGCGTGATGCCCTGGGCGGTTGGATACAAATCAAAAAGCCAGCCGGTGATTGTGTGCACGTGAGTGCCTCCTCATCTCTCCGCCCCCTATGCCCCTCCGCTCGGAGCAGAGGAGCGAGGGTGCAGGGGGAAGAAGAGTACGACAGAGAAACCATTGGTATTTCAGTTGTCTCGGTTATGTTACCTGCGCAGACTTCCTCACTTAATCCAGAGAATTTTTATCTCTTTTTCAAGGGTCTTGAATTCTCGAACCCCGGTTACCAACTCGGCTTTTTGCAGCCGTGCAAGCGCTGCGGCAAATGCATCCGCATAGGATATCCTGTGTGTTGCTTTCAGACGCGCCGCATGGAGGGTAAGTTCTTCGTCGGCATCGATAAGCTCCAACGGATACTTGTTCAGCGTCGACCGATAGAGGGTTGCTCGTTCCTCGCCTCCTTCCCTCAAAGCGAGGTAATACATCTCCCCCCAATTGACAACGCATGTCGAGAGCTCTGCCTGGTCATTCAAGGCTTTTAGAAAAAGGTCGGTGACGGCCTGTGCGCCCGGCTCACCTTCTGCATAGGCAAGCAATGCGTAACTATCGAGGACGTAGCGTTTCATAGCTCGCGCTCCTTCTTCTTTTCCTCCATCAACGCACGCAACAGTCTTCCCTTTGTCCCGAGAAATCCGACGTTCGCTTTGATGAACTCCGGCGTGATGGGGACGATGCGAATTCCATCCTCTTCGTCGTAAAACCGAACCCGCGTGCCGCTTTTGATGCCGTACTTCTGTCTCAATTTTGATGGAATGACCACTTGCCCTTTTACCGTTACGAACGAGGTTGACATCGTCTATTACTCCTTCTATTATTGATCTTCGTGCGTAGTATATACACAATTCAAAAGTAAGTCAATAGAACGGAAGTAATACATTCTCTTAACGATACTCACAGAAGCGAACGGTTGTACATCGCACCGTTACAAGAGTCGGAACCCGATCACGAGCCCCGGTCGGTGGTCAGACGCTCTTCCAGCCGGACGATCCGGTCCTGCAGTTGCCTGATGAGCTTCTGTTGCTCAACGACGATCGACATTATGATGCTCTCGAACGGGATTGTGCGCATCGCGTAAAAGTTTGACGCAAGCTGTCGTTTCGCGGCACGAAAGACCTCATCGAAAAGCTCCTGGTCGTTCTGAGGCAAGCCGCGCCGGTACTTCGACCAGCTTTGCACCTCATAGTCAATAAGGTTTGTAAACGTCGGTACTGTGCGCCCCATGTGAGGGTTCTCCTTTCCCGCCGTGAAGGCGACTCCGCACTCCGATCTCCCCGGCCTGATGTGCCAGGGGCGATCCTGCCCGTTCAAGCAGCACATGCGGCCGCTGTTCCTGATCGACCTCCAAACGATACACCCGGTCCATGCCGGCCTTGAGTGTTGTAAAGAGTTGATTGCGTTCCTCCGGCCAGATGGTTCGGTCGAGACACGCGACAAGGACGGAGGTTCCCTCGGCCTTCATGGCTTGTAAGACGATCAGCATTCGTTTGAGGATTTGCCGCACCTCGCGTAGCGGCGCCTGCTCGTCATAAAACGTATCCAGGAGACCGAAGATCATCGCCGTTTGAGAGCCGATCGTTTTCAGGAACGACGGCAGACGGTCGGCAACCGCTTGTTCCATTTGATAGCACGTGAAGCCGCGGGAAACGAAAATGCGGTTGAGCAATGCGGAGGGATCGATTGCGCGCTCGCGGGCAAAGCGGGAGATCAAATGCACGTTGAACTGGTTGCCGCCATCGACAACGGCAACGGAAGCGCCGCTCGTCAGCGCGTGTGCCGCCATCGTCAACGAAAGCTGGAAGACGAGGTTATCTCCGTAGAGCAGGTAGGTCTTGCCCGGCGGTCGAACAAACGTCTCCGTAAGTGCATCGGTGTGAAGTACCGGAACGGGATCATGGATCGGCGCCGCGGGAGAGCGGGCCCCTCCTGCCGGGACCGGAGAAGGGGAACCCTGAAACGGACCTTTGTTTCTATCTATACGATTGTATATACTGTGATCGGCATTCATGTCTATGTTTCCTACGGAGGCCTTATGCAAAAAGTGATGCTCACATTACCTGACGATTTGTTGCAAGAAATTGCCGAGCTTGTCGGCAGAACAAAGAAAAATCGTAGCGAAGTCGTCCGTCAAGCGCTGCGCGAGCATCTTGACGGCATAAAGAAACGAGATCTCGAGCAACGTATGGCCGAGGGATACAAAGAACTGGCAAAAGAGAATACTCACGATGCTCACGCGTACCTCAGGGCGACGAAGCACATAAAAGAATAGGTCGATGACATTCAAACGAGGCGATATTGAGTTTAGACATCTAAGCTTCTTTCCTCCATTCCCCACACAAAGAGGCCCTCACCGTTAAGTCTCACTCTGCAAGAGAAGAGTCTCTTGCATCGTCACAGGAAACGAAAGAGCTGATCACCCTTCACCTCCCTTTCTCCCTCTTCCCCCACTGCCGGCTTTCACTTCACCCCGCCCTCGACTTCCGTGAATAACGGATGTTGCACGTTGACCGAAGCGCTGATCTGCTTCAGCGCGGGGAACGCCGTAACCAGGTTCTGCGGCACAAGCACGCGATGCCGCTTCCGAACAGCATGCCGCAACTGGAAACCGTTCACCAGCGAGTTTGCTTCCGGGTCGTTGTGAAACACCACGAACGTTTTCTGTGCCTGGAGCTTGAGTCGCTCAATAAGATAGAGCAAATGCTCAAGCTCCTGCTCGTTGTAGAGGTACCGATACCGGTCGCTGACGAACAATCTTCTCCCCTGATGCTTCTTGAACGGCCGATCCCACGTAAGCACGTTCCTCCCCATCATCCGGAAGTATGCCACCCCGCCCCACGCCTCGCACGTCAACGGCATGTGCTGCTTGATGCCCGGCAGGTCGACGTTCACCGGGTGCAGCTTGTTTTCCTGGAAGAAGTTGTACATCAGCGGACTGTTCCACGAGTTGTGCCGGACCTCTACGAACAGCCGGTGCGACTGGAAAACTTTCGCCAGCCGCATCACGTACAAGCGGCGCTCTTTGATGTTGGTAAACGAATATGGGAACTGGATGAGCAAGCCGCCCAGCTTCCCCGCCTCCTCGATTGGCTCCAGCAACCTCTGGACGGCCGGCACATCCTGCTTCGTCGCTTCAAATGTATGGGTGAATCCCTGATAGAGCTTCACGGTAAAGACAAACTCCCTGTTCGCCGCAACGTCTTGCAGCCACCGCCGTGCATGATCCGGCGAGAGGGATGTATTATAGAACGTCGAGTTGATCTCCACGCTGTCGAAGAATTGACTGTAATACTCGAGCTTGCGAAAGCCCTTCCGCGGCCTCGGCGGGTAGAACACGCGCTCGAACGGCTCCAAATCCCACCCTCCCATCCCGACGTAGATTTTTTGATGATCGAAGCTCATTGCCTACCCTCCTTTGCTATGAGAAGTGCTCTCTTCCAATCCGAGAAACGGATTGGAGTTCCTGCCAGGACGAGGCCGGAACGTTCTTCGACAGTTGCACTGTCGAAAAAACTCCCCGAACGTTGTTCGACAGTTGCACTGTCGAAAAAACTCCCTGAACGTTCTTCGACAGTTGCACTCGAAGAAACTCCCGACTCTAAAAACTTCTTGACAGCAACCGGATAATTCTGTATCTTTGCCTTCGCCACGATACGACATATTTGTCGTCTTGTCAAGAGAAAAATTGACAAAAATGTCTTTTCCTTTATCATAGATCAAAACCGCACAAACGCCACGGACACGAAGAGAGAGCCGGAAGCCGAAGAAGGATGTAGGCACGCACGCGCGTCAATGAAATCCCTCCGGCAATCACTTCGTTTCCTGGGAACAAAGGACTCTCCATGAAACAAACAATCGCTCAACGGATTCGGCTTGCACGAACCAATAAGAATCTCGACCAGGCACGGTTCGCTGCCAAGCTTGATGTTGCAACACGGACGGTGCAAAGGTGGGAGAAAGGAGAACAGGTGCCTGACAGCAACTATCTGATGCGCGTCGCCAAAGTCACCGGCGTGGCGCCGCATTGGCTGCTGACGGGAGGCGGAGATATGTACGCGAGAGCCTCCGACGCAAAGATCTTACCGCTCCCAACAAGCCGCTACAAGAAGATCGAGCTCGTCTCGCTGCCACTCCTTTCCTCCGTCCCGGGCGGAGCGCCGAGCCTCATCTTCCATCCCGATTACGTGGAGAAGTACATCACCGTCGATGACATTAACGACGCAAACGCGTTCGCATTGGAAGTAAAGGGAAGCAGCATGGCCCCGCGCATCGAGGATGGCGACATCATCGTCGTGAGCCCAAAGCTCGAATCAAAAAGCGGCGATATCTGCGTCGTGCGGGTGAATGACGAGGATACGGTAAAGAGAGTCCGCGTGGACGATCAGTTCCTCCACTTAATCCCGCTTAACCCCGAATACGAAATGATGGTGGTGAAGAAAAAAGACGTCGCGTTCATGTGGCGAGTCGTGAAGGTGATTAAGAGCGTCTGAGGGGGGTGGTAGGGAGAAAGGGAGATGGGGAGAAGGGGAGATGGGAGAAACGGAAATAGGGAGAAACGGAGAAAGGGGGGTGGGGAGATGAGCCGATGGCGTCGTGCTTCTGGAAAGCGACTCCATCACGGAGATTCACGTATGATCAAGAGATCTGCAATGGCGGAGGTGGGTCGCTTGAATTCTCCCGGAAGGATTCCGCCTGCCTTGCTGATGCCGTTCCGCCAAACTGTATTGCCCACCTAATCCAAGAGAGCAACGATCCTTACCGGCCCCCCGCTCCCTCCTTTGATCTTCATCGGCAGGGCGATCACGGTGAATCCCTTCTCCGGCAATTGATCCAGGTTCGCCACGTTCTCGAGCGCCGGCGTGTTCTTCTCATACAATGCCACGTGACTCTTGAAGTCTTTCGACTGGCCGCGGTCAATGCTCGGCGTGTCGATGCCGATGGCCTTGATCTTCCGAACATTTACCAGCCAATGCGCCGCCTCCGGATGTAATCCGGGAAAGTGAAGCTTCGCAACGGCAGAGTCCCCTCGCTCATCCGTTCCCATATACTTTGCCCGATCCGGCCAGTACTTCCCAAATCCCGTCCGGACGAGGACGATCGCATTGCTCACGAAGAGCCCATGCTTCTTCTCCCACGCAGTGAAGTCCTCGATCTGAATCAGATAGTCCCGGTCCGCCGCACATTCCTCCGAAACATCCACGACGAGTCCGGGTCCGATGAGCTGATCGAGCGGAATCTGATCCACCGTGTTCCGATCCTTGTAGAAATGAATCGGCGCGTCGATGTGCGTACCGCCATGCTCGGGAGTCCAGAAGCGATTGGCTGTATAGTACCAACCGCCGGGGGTAACTCCCTCGAATCCTTTTTCGAAGACGAAACCTTTCTCGGTGGGCCAGTAGACGGTTGTCGAGTCGTACGAGTACGAAAGATCGACGATCTTGTCGATCATCCGCTCCCGCTCCCCACACGCCGAGAGCAGCACTATTGAAAGAACGAAGAGCATTTCCTTTTTCATGGCGAACTCCTCCAGGTTAATTCCAGCAGGACGGTAAATGAAAGTAGAGAAAACGCCTTGGATTATCAATTCGCGATGTACACGAGTTTACCTACTATGGCGGGAAGAGAACAGAATAGCAGTCACCCTGAGCGTAGTCCCGACGTTGTCTGTCGGGACGAAGTCGAGGGGTGCCGCAAGAAAACCGCACTCTGCGCAGTCTTCGACTTCGTTCGCCCGACAAGAAACGTCGGGGCTCACTACGCTCAGACTGAAACTTTAACGCCTGCGACTTGCCCAAAGCCATCTTTCTCCCTATGTTACGCCGAGCGAAACCTTGCAGGAACTCGTTGACATTCCCCAAACGCATTGAGGGCTTTTCATAGCCGACAAGGAGACTCTGCCATGCAATCGAGACGTCTTTTTCTCAAACGGGCCGGACTCTCAACTGCCACTCTCCTCTTCGCCGAAAAGATTCTGGCGGATCCGTATCGCCCGCTGATGCCTCTCTTTTCCGGCATCGATCCTGTTCGCATACGGGGAGCGGTACGGAGCCATGGAAAGGGCGTCCCAAATGTCGCCATCTCCGACGGTCTTTCCGTGGTCAAGACCGGAAGCGACGGCACGTTCGACCTCCACTCGGTCTCGACGCGGGATTTCGTCTTCATGACTATTCCTCCCGGATACGCCATTGCACAGAATCCGACCGGCACAGCTCGGTTCTATCAACCGATCGAACCCCGCACGAACGGTGACGCAACTGCATTATTCGACATCGCGCAACTCCCTCACTCCGACACAATGCATGCCTTCTTCCAGCTTGCAGATCCGCAAACACTAGACGAGGCGGATGTCTCGCGCTTCCGCCGCGAAACGGTGCCAGACGTGTACGCCATGGCGCGCCAACTCGCGGACCGGTCACTCTTCGGCGTCGCGTGCGGTGATATCATGTTCGACCGGCTCCAGTACTTCCCGGAGTACGAACAGGGAGTCAAGGAGATGTCGATCCCCTTCTTCCAGGTTCTCGGGAACCACGACGTCGAGAGACAGGCGAGGACGGACGAAGCTTCCTCGGCAACGTTTCGGCGACATTTCGGCCCGACGTATTACTCGTTCAACCGCGGAGAGATTCATTACGTGGTGCTCGACGATATTTTCTGGTTCGGAAGTTACATCGGCTATCTCGATCAACCGCAGCTCGATTGGCTCAGAGCGGACCTCGCTCACGTTGAGAGAGGGAAGACGGTGGTAGTCTTTATGCACATCCCGGCCTACTGTGAAGAGTACAAGCGGTCCGGGAAGAAGAGTCCCGACAATGCCGAAGTAATCACGAACCGAGAACTCCTCTACCGCTTGCTGGAGCCGTTTAGGTCGTACATCCTTTCCGGACATATGCACGAGAGTGAGTATCTGAAGGATGGCGGCGTGGAGATTCACGTGAACGGAGCGGTCTGCGGGGCGTGGTGGACGGCAAACATCTGCGGCGATGGCACTCCAAACGGCTATTCTGTGTATCAAGTGAACGGAAGCGGCCTCACCTGGCAGTATAAAACAACCGGCAAGCCGATCGACCACCAGATGACGATCCATCCCGTGGGCGCCGATCCACGACATCCCGACGAGTTTATCGCCAACATCTGGGGAGCCGACTCACGCTGGACTGTCTTGTGGTATGAAGATGGATTGAAGAAGGGATTGATGGATCGCCGGCTGGGCCGTGACCCCGAGGCCGTTCGACTCTTCGAAGGTCCCAATCTTCCGAAGAGACACACGTGGGTTGATCCATCTCCGACCGATCATCTGTTCTACGCAAAGCCGGGTCCGGCTGCGAAAGAGATCACCTTAGAGGCGAGGGATGGAGAAGGAAGAGTGTTTACGGGGAAGCTGGGCTGACGTGTTCCTCGAGGAATACAACCTGGTGTAGCCTAATACGGACTCCAGATCACACTCCAAGCGCTATTTCGGTTTCTTCAGTTTCAACGTCTTCATCTTCGCGGAGAGACGCTCCGGTGTCAATCCCAATATTCTTGCAGCCTTACGCTGGTCCCACCGGACCGAACTCAGCACCCCCTCGATGTGTCCCCGCTCCACTTCATTCAACGACACCGCACTTCCAACGCGCAGTCCGTCACGAGGCGCAGACATCATCACATTCGACTCCGCTTCCCGAGAAACGGGCAGCACAAGATCTTCTACTCTGATGATCTCTTCCGGCGAGACAAGCGCCGTCGCCTCGAGGACGTTCTTCAGCTCCCCCACGTTTCCCGGCCAATCGTATTTCAACAGAACATCCAGCGCCTTGTTCTCGATGCGCTTGAGCCCCCGTTTCAGAGCCAGCTTTTCGAGAACAGCGTCCACAAGGAGAGGAATGTCCATTGTGCGTTCCCGGAGCGGTGGAAGCTTCAGCGTCACAGCGCTTAGTTGTTCGAACAGATCCTGGCGGAACATTCCGTCGGCCACGATCTTCTGCAGATCTCCGCTTGTACTTGTGATGATTCTGACGTCGCTCTTGAGCGTCTTTCCGCCGCCGATCCTCCGAAACTCACCGGTCTGCAGAAACTCGAGGAGTCTCAGTTGAAGCGTCATGGAAAGATGTTGGACTTCATCGAGCAGCAGCGTTCCACCATTCGCGATCTCAGCAAGGCCCTGCTCGGTAGAGCCGACTTCCGTGAAGGCGCTTCTCTCATGACCGAACAGTTCCCCTTCGAAATCCATCCCTGATCCGCGCCGGCATTCGACGGTGAGAAACGGCTTCTCTCTTCGGCCGCTATTCTTATGAAGGAAGTCCGCGATCACCTGCTTTCCGGTGCCGATCTCTCCTTGGATGAGCACCGGCGAGTCCGTTGCCGCGACACGTGCGGCGGTCTCGAGGGCTGCGAGCATCGCCTTATCCTGTGTGACGATGTTGGCGGAGATTCCGAGCCGCTGCAGCTCCGTTCGCAGAGCTTTGTTCTCGATCAGCAATTGTTTCCGCTCCAGCGCGCGATGGACGACGGCGAGCAACTGGGGGTGATCGTACGGCTTCCTGAGGTAATCGTAAGCGCCCAGTCTCATGCACTCCACTGCCGTATCGAGCTCGTTGAGTGCGCTGAGCATGATCACCTGCGTATCGAGGAGATGCGACCGGATGAACTTGAGCACCTCTACGCCGTCGAGTTTGGGCATTTTGATGTCGAGAAGAACGAGGTCGAAGGGGAGCGTTTGCAGGATGGCGATCGCCTCGGCTCCGTCGGGAGCCGCGTGGACGTAATATCCTTCCCGCGCAAGAAGCCTCTTCAGGACTTCCAGCAGGGATTCTTCATCGTCAACGGCGAGAACGGAAATTGGGATCTTAGCCATGGTGTTTTCCCATTTTTGTGCGTGAATGTTCAGCCACAAAGTCTCAAAGACACGAAGGAAATCACTGAACAAATCGCCTTTGCTATTTCTTCTTCACGCCCTGAAAGAGGCTTGTATTCCATAATTCTCTTTGCGCCTTAGTGCCTCAAGTTGACCGCCTCAGGAAA